>CAMNGW010000074.1 GCA_946538615.1 uncultured Clostridia bacterium | reverse complement strand
CAGAAGCCTGAATAAGGCTTCTTTCTTTTTGTCTTATTGCTTAATCGTTTAAGTTATTTTTAAAATGCCAAGGGCAGGCTGATATGGGATCAGCTGTAGTGCCCGTGGCAATGGTCGCAGATGCTGTAGGGCCAGTTCCAGGGAAGGCGCCGCCCGCATTTTCTGCATACGCGCATGCTCAGCTTCTGGGTGGACAGGATGTGGATAATGCCTTCTGAGATCAGATCTTTTCTGAGCTGTATGGTCTCAAGCAGGCGATCAGGGTTTTCGAGAAAGCGCCGGGTATAGTTATAGAGGAGGTCACAGAGGCGGTAATCCTCTTCAAGACGGTTGAGCATGCTGACAGTGCACTGGTCAGGGTCCTGATAATCCGGAAGAACAGGAAAGACATCAAAATGCTCATGGTTCGCCTCGGCGTGGTACATGCTTTTCCATACGTCAAAAAGATCCGGGTCAGTTTCATCAAAGGGGATGCAGATAAAATCATACAGCAGTCTTTTATCACTTGTGCGTGTCTCAAGACGGGAGGCAAGACCCGCCATGCGCATGGTGGATGCTTTGGAAAAATAGCTTTTGTCCTTTACGGCGATCCACTGGTCTATGGTCCTTGTCAGGGGCAAAGGAAGACCGAGCAGTGACTCCGGAAAACGGATAACCGCATGGGTCACGGGACGGAAGGGACGGTTCAGGGCCTGGAATACGACCTGCTTAAAGCCAAAAGCATTGACGTAGCCTATGTCATACTGGCCGTAGCGTCCTGCGCGTCCCGCGATCTGACGGATCTCGGAATCGGTGAGGGGGCGGACAATGTCACCGTCATACTTTTCAGACTCCATGAATACAACACGGGCTATGGGCAGATTCATACCCATAGCTATGGCGTCCGTTGAGACCACCACATCGGTTTCGCCACGTCTGAACCGTTCCGACTGGTCCCGCCTGACGTCGGGCGGGAGGGTCCCGTAGACAAGGGAGACATGAAATCCCAGCTGTGTGAGTTCAGCTGCCAGGGCATGGACCCTGACCCGGGAAAAAACAATGAGTGCATCACCTTTGCGCACCGAGTCGGGAAAATGAAAGCCTGATTCATCCATCACAAGCGGCGTCATGCGCTCATGGCGCACAATCTCAAAGGAATCCCCGCAATCCTGGATCATGGCGAGCAGGATCGCCTCCGCATCAGGAGATGCGCAGACATGGATCTCATTTGCACACAAGCCAAGGATGGCCGCGGACCATGCGCCGCCGCGGTCAGGGTCCGAGAGCATCTGTGCCTCATCGATGACGGCGATATCATAATGGACGTGCAGGTCAGCCATCTCAATGGTCGACGACTGGACACGGCTCTGAGGGACAAGGATCTGTTCTTCCCCCGTGACAAGTGAACATGGCACGTCGGCCATATTCAGATTTTCAAACTGTTCATAGGCAAGAAGGCGCAGGGGCCCGAGATAAATGCCGTGTGAGGAAACATGCAGGCGCTGTATGCTTTCCCAGGTCTTTCCGGAATTTGTGGGCCCCAGATGGACGACAAAATGCCGTTTCATTTTCCTGGCATCGGGGAACAGGTCCGGGATATGTTCAGGAATCGCGATGAGCAGTGCCTTTTTCAGCTGGTTCTCCCGGCTGCGCTGTTCATCTGCGCTTTGCTGCATTTCCTTTACGGAAGGGTTGTCTTTCAGCAGCTTTCGGATCCTTAGGAGGGGGAACTTTTTCTTCAGGTCATGGCACACGGCATTCTGTTCTGTCAAAAGAAAAGGCTTGAGTGATTCCATTACGGTAAGACCCGTGGCAAGACGGAGAGATGAGCAGGAAGCCAGATCGGGAAAAGCACGGAGGATCTTTTTCTGCAGAAAGAACAGAAAAGAGGCTTCACGCACAGTTTGATTGAGAAGGTCCACAGTGACCCCTTTGTGGAAAGAAGTACGGATCACGTGCTCCACCACGGATTCATCATGGAGCTCCTGCGGGGCAGGCGGCTGGAGGCGGTACTTCAGGTACGAACAGATGAACTTCTCCGTACCGGCACATATATCCTTATGGTTTGCTTCAAAAAACTGCAGGGGCAGCTGTTTTTCGAGACACTCAGCGGCTCTGACAGCAGAAGACAGAGGGATGCGCATGCGCTGGACGGAACGGAGAAATGCCAGGTCAAGCGGTTTTTCCTGTTTCATGACCTGACGGATCAGCGGTTCAAGACGTTCAAATTCGGCTTCCTGTGAGGGATTGAGCGTGCCGGCTGTCAGTGCCTGAAAAACATGGTCTTTCTTTCTTGTCTGGTTCAGAGCGTTCTTAAAGGACTGGCTGCTGAGATAAGCGTCCTTCTCTTCTTTTTTCATAGACCGCGTGATGACCTGAACCTTGCGGAGCGTGCGTGCCAGGATCTCTTTTTCAAGCTCGGCCAAAAGGGCCTGAATATAGATAGTCCGTGTATCCATTGAGCACCTCCGTCTGGTTTGCTGTGCCTTTTATTGTACCACGAAATGACAGGGAACGAGTACACTGTGCAGGATTCAGGGAAAAGGTGCAGAAAAACTATCTGCTGAGCAAAGGAAGACGGAGGTGGGCACAGCCATGCGCAGAAAAATGGCAATTCTTGTGGCCCTGCTCCTCTGTTTTGTGCATATGGCACAGGCGGAGGGCGCGGAGCAGAGGCTTGTATGGACGCAGCCAAAATCCAGGGTGGTCCGCCGCTTTGAATCAGAGAGCCTGTGCTTCACGATACAGAAGACTGCGGTCAGGACGAGCACGGTCTATGTGACCACGGTCTGGATGAAGGATCCCGGCAGACAGATCCGCAAAGTCAATGCAAGCTGGGGCAAGCACCTTGCACTCCCAGAGACCCTGGCCAAGCGGGTACCCAGCGCTGCGCTGGTCATCAACGGAAGCGGATATATTTCCCGCACATACCCTGATATACCGGACGGCTATCCGGGACAGAGCGAGGACTATTACTTCACGTCCTGGGGCAGCCTTGTCATGACGGACGGGACCGTGCTGCGCAATCTGGAGGATGTCCCCTTTTACGGCGTGGTCCTCAACAGCCAGGGCCTTGAAATGTATGCTGGCACACCGACTTGTGACATCCTTGAGACAGAGCCGGTCTCAACGTGGTCATTCTATGACGGCTGTGCCCTGATCAAGGACCAGGTGCCCATCGTGGACAGAGAATGGGAGTTTGCTGACCACCTGGCGACGCGAACCATACTGGCCAAGGTGGACCATCATAATTATGTCATTGTGACAGCGACAAACACCAAGGGGCTCCGGCTGTCCACCGCGACCGATTTCCTGATGGAAAATTTCCAGCCACTCTGGGCGTTCAACCTTGACGGCGGACCGTCCTCTGCCCTTCTGGCGTGGAAAAAAAACACGACCCGTCTTGTCAAAATCTTTGGCGGTGAGCGCAAGGATTTTGATATCATGTGTTTTTGCGTGGCAGAGGATTGAATGGACCTGTCAGAATCATGAACATAAAAAACCATAACGGACAATCACAAAAAAGAGTTGATAAAACCTTTTTTCAATCGCTTGACAAGCGAAACACCCTTGAAGATAATATCTCGTTGTATTTTGATGATGGAGGGGTTGCATTGCTGCCTTCAACTGACACGCAGGCATTCAAGGACATGCTGCACCAGCAGGTGGAGAAGCGGAGAACGTTCGCAATTATCTCTCACCCTGACGCAGGTAAAACGACATTGACGGAAAAACTGCTCCTGTATGGCGGAGCCATCCGCTCAGCGGGTTCAGTGAAGGCAAGAAAGAGCGACAAGCACGCGACCTCAGACTGGATGGAGATTGAAAAGCAGCGCGGCATCTCTGTCACAAGCTCAGCCATGCAGTTCGATTTTGACGGCTACCGGATCAACATTCTGGACACGCCCGGCCACCAGGACTTCTCAGAAGATACCTACCGTGTGCTGGTAGCGGCGGACTCTGCCGTCATGCTCATTGACGCGGCCAAGGGCGTTGAGGCCCAGACCATTAAACTGTTTAAAGTGTGCCGCATGCGGAACATCCCGATCTTCACCTTTGTCAATAAAATGGACCGTGCGGCCAAGGATCCTTTTGCACTGATGGAAGAGCTTGAGCAGGTGCTGGGCATCCGCTCCTGCCCGATCAACTGGCCCATCGGTGTGGATGGGGATTTTCAGGGTGTCTATCACCGTGATACCCGCATGGTGGAACTCTATACAGGCGGGGACCATGGACAGAAAATGGTGGAAAAGACGGATATTCCTGTGGACGATCCTTCCCTTTCTCAGTACATCAGCGACAGCTATGTCAGCCGTCTGAGGGATGAGATCGAGCTCCTGGATGTGGCAGGGGACGAGTTCAACCTCGAGGCCGTGCGCAAAGGCGAGCTGACGCCCCTGTTCTTCGGCTCCGCGATCACGAACTTTGGCGTCGAACCTTTCCTCAAGCGGTTCCTTACCTATACAACACCGCCCCTGCCCCGCATGAGCGATGAGGGCGAGGTACCCCCGGAAGCGCCATATTTCTCAGGGTTCATCTTCAAGATCCAGGCCAATATGAACCCTGCCCATCGGGACAGACTGGCCTTTATGCGCATTGTGAGCGGCGCCTTTGAGAAAGGGATGGAAGTCTGGCACAGCGGGACGGGCAAGAACGTGGCGCTCAAACAGCCCCAGCAGTTCATGGCAGATGAGCGTGAAGCTGTGGAGGAAGCCTGGGCCGGGGACATCATCGGGCTTTTTGACCCTGGGATCTATCAGCTGGGGGACACATTGTCCACAGGCCCCAGGATGCATTATGAAAATATCCCGGTTTTTGCACCGGAACACTTCAACCGCGTGAGGCCTTCTGATTCCATGAAACGCAAACAGTTCCAGAAGGGCATCAACCAGCTGGCGGAAGAGGGCGCCATCCAGACCTTTACCCGCACCGAAACGGGCAGGGAGGAGTTCCTTGTGGGCGTCGTCGGTGTCCTGCAGTTTGAAGTGCTCGAGCACCGGATGAAGACAGAATACCAGGCAGATATCGTGCGTGAATCCCAGCCTTTCCACTTTGTGAGATGGGTTGTGAAGACGCCACGGCCCGTGGAAGAATTAAAGCTGACTTCCACCTCCGGCCGTGCCAAGGACAGTCACGGCAGAGATGTGCTCCTGTTTGAAAACGAATGGAGCATTCGACTGGCTTGCGAGAACAATCCAGGGCTGGAGCTCACCGATACCTCCAGCCGGAACTGAGCAGAGAGTAAAGGAAGGAAATACCCATGGTTCGTGAAGATATCCGGAATATAGCCATCATTGCCCACGTAGACCACGGCAAGACGACCCTGGTTGACCAGATGCTCAAACAGGGCGGCGTGTACAGGGAGAACCAGCAGACGGTGGACCGTGTCATGGACTCCAATGCGCTTGAACGTGAACGCGGCATAACCATTCTGGCCAAGAATACGGCTGTGCATTATCAGGGGCACAAAATCAATATTGTCGATACCCCCGGTCACGCGGATTTTGGCGGTGAAGTCGAACGCGTCCTGAAGATGGTGGACGGCGTGCTGCTGCTGGTGGACAGCTTTGAAGGCCCCATGCCCCAGACCCGTTTTGTGTTAAAGAAGGCCCTCGAGCTCAAGCTCAAGGTGCTGATTGTGATCAATAAAGTGGACCGTCCTGACGCAAGGTGTGAAGAGGTTGTCGGAGAGATCCTTGACCTTCTCATTGATCTTGAAGCGGATGAGTCCACACTGGACAATCCTATTCTGTATGTGTCCGCCCGCAAGGGAACGGCCACTGTGAACCTTGAGGAACCCGGGACCGACCTGCGTCCGCTTTTTGATGCCATCCTCAAATATATCCCGGCACCGGAGGGCGATCCGGACGGCCCGGCACAGGTGCTCATCTCCACCATCGATTACAGCGAGTATGTGGGGCGCATTGGCGTAGGGCGCATCACAAGGGGCAAGTTCCGCTCGGGCATGAACGTCGTGCATACCAATGTGGAGACCGGTGTGACAAGCCCTGCCTGGCGGCTGAGCGAGCTGTACCAGTATGACGGCCTCAAGCGCGTCCCGGCTGAAGAGGTCAGCATGGGTGATATTGTCGCCCTGTGCGGCATGTCCGATATCTCCATCGGCGATACGGTCTGCGATCCTTCCCAGGTGGAGGGCCTGCCTTTTGTCAAGATTTCCGAGCCGACCGTGACCATGACCTTCTCGGTCAATGACAGCCCGTTTGCGGGACGTGAAGGCGAGTATGTCACCAGCCGGCACCTGCGTGCGCGCCTGATGCGGGAGCTGCAGACAGATGTCTCGCTGCGCGTGAATGAAACCGATTCCACAGACGCCTTTGAGGTGTGCGGGCGCGGCGAGCTCCATCTGTCCATTCTCATTGAGAACATGCGCCGGCAGGGGTACGAATTCGCGGTCAGCAAGCCCAGGGTCATCTATAAGGAGATTGACGGCGTGAAATGCGAGCCTGTCGAGCGCCTTGTTGTGGACACGCCCCAGGCCACGGCCGGTGCTGTGATTGAGAAAATCGGCCGCAGGCGCGGCACCCTTGAGCACATGAGCGGGTTTGACCGCGTGCGCCTTGAGTTCCTGGTTCCCTCGCGCGGCCTGTTCGGCTACAGGAGCGAGTTCATGACAGATACCCGCGGCGAAGGAATTATGTCTTCCGTGTTTGAAAAGTATGAGCCCGTCAAGGGTGACATCCCCCACCGCAGCGCAGGCGCTCTTGTGGCGCATGAGACAGGCACGAGCAACTCCTATGGCCTGTTCTATGCCCAGGAACGCGGCACGCTCTTTATCGGGGCGGGCATTGAGGTCTATGAGGGCATGATTGTCGGCCAGAACGCGCGTCCGGGCGATCTGGTGGTGAACGTGTGCAAACAGAAGCATGTGACGAATATGCGCAATGCTTCGGCTTCCGAGGATTCGCTGCGCCTGGTCTCTGTCCATCCGCTCTCCCTTGAGGAGTGCCTGGAGTTTATCGACGATGATGAGCTCCTTGAGATCACACCCAAGAATCTGAGGATGCGCAAGCGCATCCTCAGCGCAGGCGACCGTTCGCGCCAGTGGAGGAACCAGAATAATTAACGTACTGAAAAGGGCTGTCCCGGTGACGGTCCTTTTTCTTTGGCATGTGTGGTACAATGGTCCTGTTCCCCGCTGAAGGGGAAAAGGCAAGAGGTGAGGATATGATCGCAGAGATTCTGTGTGTGGGAACCGAGCTTCTCATGGGACAGGTCCTGAATACCAATGCACAGTATATCGCAAGGCGCCTTTGTGCGCTGGGTGTCCGGGTGCTTTATCAGAGCGTGGTGGGCGACAATGAAAAACGCCTGGAGGAAGCCTACAGGGAAGCCCTGTCAAGGTCGGACCTGGTCATCACAAGCGGAGGGCTCGGACCGACGGTGGACGATATCACCAAAAAGGTCGCGGCCCGGGTGGCGGGAAAAGAACTCGTTGTCCGTGAGGAAGCCGCACAGATGGTGAAGGAGCGCTTTGGGCAGTACCACAGGAAAATGACAGAGAACAATGTGTCCCAGGCCATGTTTACGGAGGACACACAGATCCTGTTCAACCCGAACGGGACGGCACCGGGCGCTATTGTGCCGCTCCTGGATGGAAAGTTCATCGTCCACCTGCCCGGCCCGCCCATTGAGCTGGAACCCATGTTCCGGGACCAGGTGGAGCCCTGGATCATGGCAAGGACCGGCATGGTGCTGTGCAGCCGGTATATCCGCATCTTCGGCATGGGCGAGTCCGAGGTGGATATGCGCCTGCAGGACCTGGAGACCGGGGAGAACCCGACGCTCAGCCCCTACTGCTCCCTGGGCGAGGTGATGCTGCGCGCTACGGCGTCCGCACGGACCGAGGAAGAGGCGCTCTCCCTGCTCGGTCCGCTGATTGAGGAGATCCGCAGGCGGCTGGGCGATGTGATTTACGCCGTTGACAGCGATGACCAGGGCTCCCTTGCCCGGGCGGCCGTCAGCGCAATGAGGGACAGGGGACTCACCGTCGCCTGTGCCGAGAGTCTCACCGGGGGCAGGATCGCCTCGACTATCGTGGACATACCCGGGGCCTCTGAGGTGCTGCGGGGCGGGTTCGTGACCTACCAGACGCAGACGAAGACGCAGCTGCTGGGCGTTCCGGAGCAGCTGATTGACGAGTGTACCGTGGTCAGCCCGGAGGTTGCCTGCGCCATGGCCAAAGGAGCGAGGGAAAAGCTGGGCACGGATCTTGCTGTCAGTGCGACGGGCATTGCCGGTCCGGACGGCGGCACACCGGAGTGCCCTGTGGGCACGGTGTACCTGGGGATTGCTTCCCGCAACGGGGTGCGCGCGCACCGCCTGCAGCTTTCAGGCAGCAGGGACAGGATCCGCACCCTGACAGTCAAGCATGCGCTGCATATCCTGCGCAAAGAAGCAGAGACGGCACCCGCCATGACCTGACACAAATCAGAGCGCTGCAGCGTCTGAGAGAGATGAAAGGAACAGATGTCTCCAGAGGACGGGAGGTGAACGTGTGTGCGACGCATCTGGCTTTTGGCAGTGCTGTGTTTTCTGTGCATAGCCGGCTTCGCGCATGCGGAGAACCGGGCCCTTCTTGTGGGATGCGACACGTTTCTCTCCCGGCCCGACACATCTCCCTCGTCGGCCAACAATGTGGCACAGATGGCGGAAGCGCTCAGCGGCGGCGCGATGAACCTGGAGGTGCTTGTGACAAGGCGCTACGGCATTTCCGGCGCTGCCGAGCTGACAGAACTGATCCGGGACACCTTTTCCGGGGCAGCGGAGGGGGACGTCAGCTACTTTTATATCAGCACGCACGGCCTCTGGGAGCCGGGCGAGCCCGGAAACAGTATGACCCTGCTCCTGTCGGACGGAAAGACGGAGAACGGCATCACGGCCCAGCAGCTGCATGATGCCTTTTCAGAGGTCGCGGGGACCAAGGTGCTGATTGTGGACGCCTGCCACGCCGGGGCCATGATTGCCAAAGGGATACGCGATGAGTACCGGCACATCTTTGAGGGCGATTCCTTCAAGCTCATCTGCTCATCGGGCGGCACGGAGGAGAGCTGGTTCTGGCGCGGTGAGGACGGGGAGGAAATGGTCAGCGGGGGCGGATATTTTTCGGATGTGCTCTCAGCAGGGATCAGCGTGAAGACAGGGTACGGCGCCGATATCAACCGGGACGGCGTGGTCACCCTGGATGAGACCGGAAGGTACCTTCTGTCCATGCATGGCGCCAGCACGGTCCATATCTATCCGGAGCATGATGAGTTCCCGTTCCTGTCCTATTATGCAGGATCGGTCCGTCAGCAGACCCGGCCGGTGGGCAATGTGGCTTTTGATGAGGGCATCCTCAACCGGGAGAACCCGTCGATTGTCTTTTCCTATACGGTGTTCCAGCCCTGCCGCGTGGCCTATCAGCTGGTGTACCAGACAGCGGGCCGCTGGGACTTTGAGCACGCCCAGCTCGTGTATGACACAGGGGACGGGATGGATACCGCAGGCTATGTGCTCCCGGGGCTGAAGGAGAGGGAAATCACGCTGGAGAGCGCCATGCACGGCTATGTGCTCTTCCAGATCCTGGTCTCCGATGAAAGCGGCGTGTATATCGCGGCCTCCTGCCCCATAGGGATTGTGGACAGGGAGCTTTCGGAGATCGTCATCAGCCACAGCGGGAGCTTTGACCCCTCCAGAGGGGAGGAGATGGGGTTCGTCATCACCCATGACGGCCCTGTCCAGATGACGGCTGTCATTGAAAACGGGGAGGGTGAGAAGGTGGTCCGCCTTCTCTCAAGGGCATGTTCCAGACCGGAACAGCTCTATCCCCAGGGCAGCACGCTCTACTGGGACGGAAAAGGGAAGGACGGGAAGGTTACCGCGCCGGGGGAGTATGTGCTCCGCCTTGAGATCTACGTGAACGGGGAGAAATGGGAGTTCCTGTCGGACCCCTTTGCCCTTGTCGGGGAAGAGAACTGAGACCGGCGGAATACAGAGGGGGATAAGCATGAGCAAGACCAGAGAAAGAATACGTGAGACCCGTCTGCGCTACCAGAAGGGGCTTGGACAGAATTTTATTTATGACGATGATATTCTCGCCTCGCTTGTCGAAGCGGCGGGGGTGAGGCCCGGGGACTGCATTGTGGAAATCGGTCCGGGCGCAGGCGGCCTCACGAAACATCTCCTTGAGCGCGCCGGACAGGTGATTGCCGTTGAGCTCGACGAGCGCCTGATCCCGATCCTGCGCGTGAGCCTTGAGGCCTATCCCCATTTTACGCTTGTGCAGGGCGACGCCATGACGGTGGACTTCAAAGCGCTCACGGCCGGCGCGGAAGGTCCCGTGTCCATCGTCGCCAATATTCCCTACTATATTACATCACCGCTGATCACACGCCTTCTGGAGGTGTACCCGGAGCGCATCTCCCTCATGGTCCAGAAGGAGGTCGCGGATAAGCTCGTCTCCGGTCCCGGGGACGAGGGATGGGGGCTCCTTCCCCTCAAGTGCCAGTACCTGTATGATGTGCACAAGGCGATGGATGTCCCGGCGGCGTGTTTTACCCCTGTGCCCAAGGTCGACAGCGCGTTTATCGTGATGGACCGGCGCGAAAAGAAGGCGGCGGATGCCGTCTGCGAGGAAGATTTTTACCGCGTGGCCCAGGCGGCCTTCGCCCTGAGGCGCAAGACCATGGTCAATGGGCTTTGCGCCGCCTTCCATATGGAGAGGGGGGACGCAGTGTCCCTTGTGGAGAAGGCGGGACTGGACGAGAAGATCCGGGGTGAGAAACTCACCATCGGGGAGATGGCGCGTCTCTCGGACGCTTACAGTGCATGGAAGGAGTCAGAACAGTGAGTGTGGCAAGGTTCACCCGCGTGTCAAAGGAACAGTATGAGAAGGATACCCGGGACTATCCGGAAAAAATGGAGCTGGAGGCGGTCCCCCTGCCCGCGCGCGCCACGGCCGGCTCTGCGGGCTACGATTTTGTCTGCCCCTGCGAGGTCCGCATCGCGCCGGGGGAGCGCGTGCTCGTCCCCACGGGCATCCGTGCGGAGATTGATGCGGGCTGGATGCTCATGCTCTGCCCGCGCTCGGGCCTGGGAAGAAAGTACGGGCTCAGGCTCAGCAATACCGTGGGCATCGTCGACAGTGATTATGCCTTTGCGGACAATGAGGGCCATATCCTGCTCGCCCTTGAGCATTCCAGCGCTGACACAGTGACGGTCCACGCAGGGGAAAGGGTGTGCCAGGGCATCTTCCTGCCCGTGGCCCTTGCCGAGGGGGACTCGGCGGAGGCAAGGCGCACGGGCGGCTATGGCTCCACGGGCGCGTGAGAGGTGGCAAAAAAACAAGGAAAAAGCGCTCAAACAGGGACGGGCAGGCTTAAAAGGTGTGGAATGGGCCACTGAAACGTGGTATAGTACCTCCCGGCTATGGTTTTCTGAGGGGAGGGATGCGGCGTGATACACACACAGACAAAAAATATGACGGAGGGCGTGATCTGGAAACAGCTCCTGCTGTTTTTCTTTCCGATTGTCCTGGGGACCTTTTTCCAGCAGCTGTATAATACGGTGGACGCCATGATCGTGGGCAAGGCTGTGGGCAAGGAGGCCCTTGCCGCTGTGGGCGGCGCGACGGGCAACCTGATCAGCCTGCTTGTCGGTTTTTTTGTGGGCGTATCCTCTGGCGCAACGGTCATCATCTCCCAGTACCATGGCGCGGGAAAGGACAGGGACGTCTCGCGCGCCACGCACACCGCCTGCGCGCTGGCGCTGCTCTTCGGGGGCACCCTGACAGTTTTTGGCCTGGTCTTCTCGCCGTACCTGCTTGGCTGGATGCAGACGCCGCAGGCGGTCATGCCCCATGCCACGGCCTACCTGAGGATCTATTTCCTGGGTATGGTCCCTCAGATGATTTATAATATGGGAGCCGGCATCCTCCGGGCCGTCGGGGACTCCCGCAGGCCGCTGTTTTTTCTTGTGGCGGCCTGTCTGACCAATATTGTGCTGGACCTGTTGCTGGTCATGGGCCTGGGGATGGGGGTTGCCGGAGCGGCACTTGCCACCATCCTCTCCCAGCTGGTCTCAGCTGTCCTCGTGGCCGTGACGCTCATGCGCACCGTGGCAAGCTACCGCCTGCGCCCCTCCAGGGTCCGCCTGCATGCGGATATGGTGGGAAAGATCGTTAAGATCGGCCTGCCCGCTGGGCTTCAGAGCGTCATGTATTCTGTCTCCAATGTCCTTATACAGACTGCCGTCAACGGCTTTGACACGGATGTGCTCGCGGGCTGGACAGCCTACGGGAAACTGGACGGCCTGTTCTGGATGACAGTCAATGCCTTTGGCGTGGCCATCACCACGTTTTCCGGCCAGAATTTTGGCGCGGGCAGGTTCGACAGGCTGAAAAAGGGTGTGCGGGTCACGCTCCTTCAGGCTTTCCTGGGTACGCTGGTGGTATCCGGCTTTCTGTGGCTGGCCGGCGAGGGGCTTTACCATCTCTTCACAGGGGACGATGCAGTCGTTGAGCAGGGCATGCATATCCTGCACACCCTTGTCCCCTTCTATATGACCTATCTGTGCGTGGAGGTGCTCTCGGGGGCCGTGCGCGGGACGGGTGACTCGGTCATCCCCACCCTCATGACCCTCTTTGGCGTGTGCCTGCTGCGCGTTGCCTGGATCCTTGTGGTGCTCCCCATGCACCACAGGCTCGATGTGGTCCTCTATGCCTATCCCATCACCTGGTCGCTGACATCTGTGATGTTTATTATCTATTACCGCCATGGCTCTTGGCTGCGCCGGGGCATGCGGAAACTAACCCTGGAGGAAGTCAGACATGATTGATAACACCCCAACAGCCATCCATGAGGAGAATTTCACCACCCCCCTGCCCATCAGGCAGGTACGGATCACGGACCCCTTCTGGCAAAGGGAGATTGCCCTGGTAAGGGAAAAAATGCTTCCCTATCAGTTTGAGGCGCTCAATGACAGGGTCAGGGACGCGGCGCCGAGCTACTGCATCCATAATTTCCGTGCCGCTGCAAGACTGCAGGCAAAGCGCCGGGCGGGGGAAACGTGGCACTTCCCGGTGTGGCCGGGCACTTTTGAGACGCTCCCCGGGGAAGGGAAAGAGCCTGACCCTGATGCGTTCTACGGCTTTGTCTTTCAGGACTCGGACCTGTATAAATGGCTCGAGGCCGTGTCCTACTCCCTGATGCAGTGCCCGGACCCGGAACTGGAAAAGGAAGCGCAGGAGGCGGCAGAGCTTGTCTGTGCGGCCCAGGAGCCGGACGGCTACCTGGACACCTTCTATATCCTCAAGAACCGTGAAGGCGCCTTCTCCAACCTCAAGGACCATCATGAGCTCTACTGCCTCGGACATCTGACCGAAGGCGCGGTGGCCTATTATCAGGCCACGGGCAAGGACAAGCTCCTGAACGCGGCCCGCCGTTTCGCAGATTTTGTATACTCTAAGTTCGGCAGGGAAGAGGGGCAGATCAAAGGATATCCCGGTCATGAGATCGCGGAGATGGCGCTCGTGCGTCTGTATGAGGTTACGGGCGAGGACAGATACCTCGAACTCAGTAAATATTTTATCGACGAGAGAGGACAGAAGCCCTATTACTTCGATAAGGAGCATCCCGATGAAGCCAAAAGGCACGGCGACGCGGAGTGGTACCACTATTATCAGGCGAACCGTCCCGTGCGGCAGCAGGATGAGGCGACCGGACACGCGGTAAGGGCGGTATATCTCTACTCAGGCATGGCGGACGTTGCGAGGCTGACCGGAGATGAGGAGCTCTATAAGGCATGCTTAAGGCTCTGGGACAGCATCGTAAACCGAAAG
>CAMNGW010000073.1 GCA_946538615.1 uncultured Clostridia bacterium | reverse complement strand
ACCCATGACCTGCTGATTACGAATCAGCCGCTCTACCAGCTGAGCTATATCGGCATGCCAGCAAAAGCTATTCTAGCGTAAAAGAGCTATTTTGTCCAGTCTTTTTTCAAAAAATATAAAACAATTGCAGTGTATCAAAGAAGATAAACAAAAGCATTTCTTTACAGCCAATAAAATGGCATAAAATAAAAAGAAAAACAGAAATTAGATACAGACAAAAGGAATCACGCATACAATGAAGAATATATAAAGATCATAATTCAGAACGAATTAAAGGGGAAGGTTTGATATGGGGATTGTTGTGATCGGTTCCAGTTTCGTTGACATCAAGGGTTATCCGCTTTCCCAGTATATTCCAGGTGGACGCAATGTCGGCAAGGTAGTGACGGTTCACGGAGGTGTGTGCCGGAACATTGTCGAAGACATTGCAAATGTCGAACTGCGCCCTGCATTCATCTCTGTGACGGATGATTCTGCACTTGGCCAGGACGTAGTTAACAAGCTCATCAAACACAAAGTTGATACAAGGTATATCAGGACAGTTCCGGATGGTCTTGGGACCTGGCTGGCTATTTTTGACAATTCCGGCGATGTCGTTTCCTCAATTTCTAAACGGCCGAATCTTAAGCCGATCCTTGATATCCTTAAAGAAGAAGGAGATGAAATATTCAGCCATGCTGATTCCATCGCGGTGGAAATTGATATGGATGCAGATATTCTCCGTGAAATTTTCCGGCTTGGACGCAAACACAATAAGGAAATTTATGCTGTTGTGTCCAACATGTCAATTGCTGTAGAGCGCCGTGATCTGATTAAGCGGACCGGATGTTTTGTATGCAACCAGCAGGAGGCAGGGATCTTCTTTTCAGAAGATTTTGATCGGTATACGCTCGACGATATGCTGGATGTTCTTCCCAAGCGGGTAAATAAGGCAAAGGTTCAAAGAATGGTTGTGACTATGGGATCAAAAGGGGCTGTCTATGCCGGAATGAATCTTGAAGCCGGAATCTGTCAGGCACTCAATGTGGATGTCCAGGACACGACCGGTGCGGGAGATGCCTTTTTTGCCGGCGTAACCATTGGGCTCACGTATGGAAAAACTCTGAGTGAGGCCTGCGGGATTGGGGCCCGACTTGCAGCCTCTGTGATTGTTACCAAAGAAAATGTGTGCCCAAGGTTCCTGCCTGAAGAACTGGGGATTGTTTTTTCTCAGAGCTGACGGTCCGGTCAGGGCATAAAAAAACAGGCGGTTGCCTGTTTTTTTATGCTTCCTGCTCCGTTTGCTCCTCTGCCGGCTGGATGGAACGGAGACCGGCAATGGCATCGACAGGAAGGGAGAAAAGCACTGTATGGGCCTCACTGTCAAGTCCGGCTTTGTCCATGATGGCACGCATAAGCGTATCCTTTTCTTTCCGGCTCGTCAGGATGAGTATAAGCTCTTTTTCCTCTGCAATGGAGACACCCAGAAATTTGCGGGTCATGTTGCCAAGTGTACCCTTGGCGTGAACGACAGTTCCGCCTCTTGCACCGGCTTCACGTGCTGCGTCCATGACGGTTTCGGTCTGGCCGGATGTGGCAATGGCAACAAGAAGCGTATAAGGATATGCAGATTTATCCATCGAATCCACCTCGCTGAGATTAAAACGCTGATTTGTCATCAGAATATCAAGACTTCTTTTTCCTCCTACAGAATCCATAGGAACCAGGAAGGCAATGCCTGAGCCGGCAACTTCAATGCCCATGTGTTTGACACACAGGTCCATGATATGTTTTCCTTTTCTGCTGTCGAGAAAGGCGATCATCAGCGTTTTCTCGGCGCTTTCAAGACCGAGTGCGCTCATGACAGATGGGGTGGCTGTGCCCAGGCAGGGAAAGGAGACAAGAGTTGTGACCCCTTCGGAGCGAAGGAAGCGTTCGTAGCGTGTCTCCATATCACGGCGGATGATCAGGGTGAAAAGATCAAGTGTTCCCATGATGTCACCTCACAGTTCAATGATGTCTTCAGCGACAGCGGAAGTGCTGGCAGCAGGTTTCCGCACTCTGTAGAGGATCCCCAGGCCCTGAATGGCCAGCAGGGGCGTCATAGCGACCATGGCCACCACACCGAACGCATCTGTGGCCAGATTGCCCCCGCATGCCTGGCATGCACCTATGGCAAAGGGCAGAAGAAAGGTTGCTGTCATCGGACCTGAAGCTACGCCGCCCGAGTCAAAGGCGATGGAAGTGAAAACAGGCGGGCACCAGATCATCAGAAGAAAAGCGAGAAGATATCCCGGAATGACAAAGTACAGAATGGAAATCCCGGTGATAACACGCAGCATGGCCAGTCCCACAGAAAGGGAAACACCGACAGAGAGGGACTGGGAAAGGGCTGATGGGGGAACGGCGCCTGCTGTCATATCGTACACCTGATGACACAGTACCTGTACAGCGGGTTCAGCAGAAACTGTGAAGTAGCCGATCAGCATGCCAATGGGAACAAGAACCCATTTGCTTTCCAATGCGCCCAGATAGAGGCCTAGTGTATGGCCAACAGGCATAAAACCGACGTTGACACCCAACAGAAAAATGACAAGGCCGATAAATGTATAGAAGAGCCCCATGCAGATTCTGCGTATGTTCTTTCCGTTAAGATGCAGGGAAACAAACTGAAAAATCACAAAGAAAAGAATAATAGGGGAGAGAGCGATCCCCACTTCCTGCATATAATGGGGCAGGGCGCTGAGGAACGTACGGGTGACCGCGATGGAAGTCGGAGCGGAAATCATGGAGATTGAGCTGGTACTTCCTTCTTCCGGCCGGTACAGTATGCCAAGCAGCATGACTGTCAGAATAGGTCCTATAGAACAAAGGGACACAAGGCCAAAGGAGTCAGATTCAGCCTGATTGTCTGAGCGGATGGAAGCCACACCAAGGCCGAGGGCGAGGATGAAAGGTACAGTCATGGGCCCTGTGGTCACGCCGCCCGCATCAAAAGCCATGGCCAGGAAATTTTCAGGCACAAAGGGCACGAGAAGGAATACCAGGCCATAGCTTACGATAAGCAGTATGCTCATCCGGATCTGGAAAAGAATGCGCAAAAGAGCAAAAACAAGAAAGATGCCTACGCCTAATGCGACCGAAAGAATCAGTACGGGGTCCGGAACAGCTGGGACCTGGGAAGCCAGGACCGTGAGATCAGGCTCGGAGACGGTAACCAGAACGCCAACAAGGAATCCGACAGGGAGAATAATACCCAGTTTTTTGGACTTTGTCAGGGCGCTTCCGACACTTTCTCCGATCCGGGTCATGGCAAGGTCCGTGCCAAGATTGAAAAGGCCCATACCGAGTATAAGTAAGGCAGAGCCCACAAGAAAAGCGAGCATGGCATCGACCGGAACGGGAGTCACAAGAAAGCAAAGCGTGAGGATAATGACAGTGATGGGAAGGACACTGAAAAAAGCTTCTTTCCATTTTTCTGTCAGACTGGCTCTTTTCTGTTCATGGCGCAAACGGACATCTTCTACCATCCTCGCGATTGCCAGCACAGGAGAAAAACGGCGCAAATTCTGCAAGAAAGCACCTCCATAGCTTATGAACTGTTACTACTATTATAAGCAGTTCAAACTTTTCTATCAAGCAGGAATCTGTTCTGCCATGGCGTAATTCATATTGGCACTTGACAAGTCCCCGGAGATGGAGTAGATTATACCGACTGCTTTAACGCTTTAGCGTGATAAAGTGAGGTGGATACAATGACGAACCGAAGGCTTCAGATCCCTGAAGGAATGCAGGATACCTTACCGGCGGAGTGCCATGTCAAGCGGGAACTGGAGAGCAATTTGCGCGGGCTTTTCCATGCCTATGGCTATCAGGAAATTGAAACTCCGCTGCTTGAATATTATGATACGCTCAGCGATGAAACATGGGGATATGCTCCGGAAAAGTTATGGAAAACATTTGACAGTGAAGGCAGAGTGCTGGCAGTCAGGCCTGACACAACGGTCCCTGCTGCGCGCCTTGCGGCCGGCAGGCTCCGGGAATCGCAGCTGCCGCTTCGTCTTTCCTATATTCAGAACGCATGCAAATATGAAAAGGACACCCTTTCAATGCTTTCCGAACAGCCGCAAGCGGGTGTGGAACTGATGGGTACCGAATCACCTGAAGCGGATGCGGAAGTGATTGCGATTGCCATTGAGAGTCTGAAACGGGCGGGTATCCGTGACTTCCAGATTGAACTTGGACAGGCCGCGTTTCTTGATGGCCTGATTGCTCAGGCGGGCCTTGAGAGCGGGGATATCGCATATGTGCGCAAGCTCATGGAAGAAAAAAACACACTGGGGATCCAGCTGTACCTGCACAAGAGAGGCGTCAGCGAGGAAATTACCCGGCTGCTGGCCAGACTGCCCCTTCTTTATGGTCCGCTTGACAAGCTTGAAAAGGCGGAAAAAATGACAAACCATCCCCAGTGCCTTGCAGCGCTTGACAACCTTCGCAGGATTATAGCCATACTCCATCAGTACGGCTATGAAGAACTGACGCTTGACCTTGGAATGACACAGGAAGCCGGATACTATTCAGGTGTTATTTTCCGGGCAAATACGGCACATGTCGGCCAGTCCATTCTCTCAGGCGGCCGCTATGACGGGCTGAACAGACGCTACGGCCATACGCTCCCGGCCGTAGGCTTTGCAATGAACCTGAAACTTGCTATGATTGCCCTTGAAAGACAGGGACTGTCTTTGCATAATCCCCTTCTTGACTGGGAAATAGGCTATGAGGACGGCTGCTTTCAGGATGCCCTTGCACTGGCTGCAAAGCTGCGGGGGGAAGGCAAGAACGTTGCAATGGCCTATGGTACAGGCAGAAAGGAACTGGAGGCGCGGCGCGGTGTGTATGCACGCGAAGTGACCTATCTGACAAAGGAGGGTGCAGAGCATGTCTGAGGTATTGACCCTCGCCCTGGCGAAAGGGAGACTGGCTGAAAAAACCTTTGATCTTCTGGAAAACATGGGGATTGACTGCTCTGAGGCCCGTGACCCCGGCAGACAGCTGGTGCTTTGGGACAGAAAGGAGAACATCCGTTTTATCCTGGTTAAACCCAGCGATGTGCCCACTTATGTGGACCATGGGGTGGCAGACCTTGGCGTGGTCGGAAAGGATACGCTGCTTGAAGCGGGACGCCCGCTGTACGAGGTTCTGGACCTGGGTTTCGGCAGGTGCCGCCTGTGCATTGCGGGTTATCCGGAAAAAAACACGGATTCAGTCAGCCATGCGGTGTTCCGCGTGGCAACGAAATATCCCCATATTGCCAGAAGCTATTATGGCGACATGGGACAAAGCATTGAAATTATAGAACTTCACGGTTCTGTGGAACTTGGTCCGGTCATTGGCCTGAGTGATGTCATACTGGATATCGTGGAATCAGGTTCAACCCTTAAGGCCAATGGGCTGCAGGTACTTGATGAAGTCTGCGATGTATCCGCGCGCCTTGTCTGCAACCGGGTGAGCCTGAAAACAAAGCGTGCGCGCGTGCAGTGGCTGATTGACGGAATCAGCGGCCAGCTGGAGTAAAATGAATTGGATGGAGGGACAATTGTGGTACCTATTCTTGAATGTGCAGATACCAGAGCGCTTGCAGAACGCTTGAACGCAAGGTCCAATATGACCAACGAGGAAGTGGCCGCACGTGTCAAGGACATCGTGCGGGAAGTCCGGACACGCGGTGATGAGGCGCTTTTTGAATATACTGAAAAGTTTGATGGTGTTAAGCTTGACGCAACAAAGGTGCTGGTAAGCAGAGAGGAAATCGAAATGGCTTACCGCGCTGCAAATCCGTCATGGATCGCAGCCATGCAGGAAGCAGCTGACAGGATCCGGAGCTTTCATGAAAAGCAGAAACAGAATACCTGGATCAATTTTGAGAAGGGGATGGCTCTCGGACAGAAGATTACCCCTCTGAAGCGGGCCGGTGTCTATGTGCCGGGGGGGACTGCCGCCTATCCATCGTCGGTGCTGATGAACGTGATACCGGCAAAGGTTGCTGGGGTCAGGGAAATTGTTATGGTCACACCTCCTGGGAAAAATGGGGGCGTCAGCTATCCTCTTGCACTGGTTGCAGCGGACCTTGCAGGCATTGACAAGGTCTACAAAATTGGCGGTGCCCAGGCGATTGCTGCTCTGGCTTTCGGCACTGAGAGCATACCCAGAGTGGACAAGATCACAGGTCCCGGAAATATTTATGTGGCGATGGCCAAGCGTGAAGTGTTCGGGTACGTGGGCATTGATATGGTGGCTGGGCCCAGCGAGGTACTGGTGGTCTGCGACAGTTCCGCCAACCCTGCATATGTTGCAGCGGACCTTCTTTCCCAGGCAGAACATGATCCGATGGCAGCTGCCATCCTGGTTACGGATGATATGCCGACAGCACTTGAAGTCCAAAAAGAACTTGACCGTCAGACGAAACTTCTGCCCAGACAGAATGTTATTGAGAAAAGTCTTGGAACCTATGGAACGATCGTGGTCTGCGAAGACATGAAGGCCTGTGCGGAGATGGTCAACGGCATTGCACCGGAACACTGCGAACTCTACGTAAAAGATCCCTACAGTCTGCTGCCGTACATCGAAAACGCAGGGGCGATCTTCCTTGGGGCCTATTCTCCTGAACCGCTTGGCGATTATATGGCCGGCCCCAACCATGTTCTTCCCACCAGCGGCACGGCCCGCTTCTTCTCTCCTCTTTCCGTGGATGATTTTGTGAAAAAGTCTTCTGTCATATGTGCAGAACGTGACGCGCTTGAAGCCCTCGCGGACCAGGTGATCTTACTGGCGAAAGCTGAAGGGCTTGATGCACATGCCAATTCAGTCGCCATCCGTTTTGGAAAGGAAATCCGTGAAACAAAGGATGACGTGAAGTGAACGCAGAAAAGAGAACGGCCAATATAACAAGGAAGACCCGGGAAACAGAAATCAGTCTCATGCTGGACCTTGATGGGACAGGAAAGACGGAGATCCGGAGCGGTGTGGGCTTTTTTGACCACATGCTGGATGCGATGTGCCGTTTTGGGCAGCTTGATCTCCGGCTCACATGCAAGGGTGACCTGGAAGTGGATGCACATCATACCGTTGAGGACTGCGGGATATGTCTGGCGAAAGCCTTAAAGGAGGCACTGGGGAGCAGGGAAGGGATCCGAAGGACACACTCTGCTTTTATGCCTATGGACGAAGCCCTGGCTTTTGCTGCCCTCGATATCAGCGGACGTCCCTACCTTTCTTTTCAGGCTGAGTTCCGGGGAGACAAGTGCGGAAGCATGGATACACAGCTGTGCGAAGAGTTTTTCCGGGCCTTGGTGGGAGCGGGTCTTACGCTGCACATTAAAGTGCTCGAAGGGCGAAATGACCATCATATGATGGAAGCTGTTTTCAAAGCCTTCGGTCTTGCCCTGCGTGGGGCCGCCGAGCATGATGAGCGTATTGCTGGTGTGCTTTCTACAAAAGGCGCACTTGACTGAGGGAGGATATATGAATCTTTATCCGGCTATTGATCTGATGGAAGGCAAGGCGGTGCGCCTGAAACAAGGAAAGCGCGGTGAGGCTACCGTTTTCGGGGACCCTCTGGAGCTGGCGCGCAAGTGGCGGGACCTGGGTGCAGAATATCTGCATGTGGTTGATCTGGATGCGGCCTTTGATGGGTGCACCAGGGAGCTGGAACTGCTTGAAAAACTTGTGGCTGAATTTGACGGATGTGTCGAACTGGGGGGCGGGATCAGGACAGAGGAAGATGTGCGCAGGCGCATGGACATCGGGATTTCGGTATGTATTATCGGATCTGCAGCCTGTGAGCATCCAGAGCTTGTTGCAAGGGCCTGTGCCCTCTACCCGGACCGTATTGTGGTTGGGATTGATGCCAAAGACGGCATGGCTGCAGTACATGGATGGGTTGATGTCACGAACAGACGGGCATCCGATCTGGCGCTTGAGATGAAAGGCTACGGTGTAAAACGGATCATTTACACCGATGTTGCCAGAGATGGGATGATGCAGGGGCCAAACATCGGACAGGTCAGGGACATGGTCCAGAAAACGGGCATGCTGATTACGGGAAGCGGAGGCGTGAGCCGCATGGAGGACCTCACAGCGCTTAAAGAAGCCGGCTGCGAAGGGGCAATTCTTGGACGGGCACTCTATGAAGGAGCAATAGACCTGAAAAAAGCAATTGAGATGCTGGGAGGAGACAACAATGAATTTTGACATATCTGCCATACATTTTGACGAGAAAGGGCTTGTACCAGCCATTGCCCAGGACGCTCAGACTGGGGAAGTCCTTATGCTTGCCTATATGAATGCCGAATCCATCCAGCTGACGCTGGATACAGGCTATGCCACTTATTACAGCCGCTCAAGACAGAAGCTGTGGAAAAAAGGAGAGACATCAGGACATACACAGAAGGTGCTCGCCATGTCCTACGACTGTGATGGCGATGCTGTGCTCATGAAGGTACTGCAGACAGGCAATGCATGTCATACGGGCAGTCACAGCTGCTTTTTCAATCCTGTTTTTGAAACGGATGAGGATGAAATGCCAGCCACAGCACAGATCCTTGAGGATGTTTACCGGGTGATCTCCGACAGGCGCGAGCATCCTCAGGAAGGAAGCTATACCAACTATCTGTTTGACAAAGGCATCGAAAAAATGTGCAAAAAAGTTGGCGAGGAGGCCAGTGAAACAATCATTGCTGCCATGAAGAGAAACCAGGAGGAAGTGACCTATGAAGCGGCGGACCTGCTTTATCATCTCCTGGTCCTGCTCAATGAGCAGGATGTGAAGCCAGCCGATGTCTGGACAGAGCTTGCACGAAGACGATAAGCCGGTGATCCCGGCTTTTCTCTTGTGCAAATTTACAGAGCATGATATTGTTTCATATGCAGAATTATCCATTTGAGAGGAGGGATTGCTGTGAGATGGATCGCTGTTTTGGTATGTGTGCTCATGTTGTGTCCTGCCATAAGCGCAGCAGGCTCTTTTTTTCTTCAATATTTGACTTCAGCATCTTTTGTGGTTCAGCGGAGCTTACGGTACGAATCCCAGATTTATACATATTATAAAGATGATTTCAAGGTCCGCGGGTGCGGACCGTCGAGTGTGGCTAACGCGCTGACCGTCGTCTTCGGTATCCAGGAACAGACCTATACCGATCAGCTTCTCAGGGAGATCATGCGCCTGATGTGTTATAACCATACGCCATATGAATCGCCAATCAGCTCTGACGGGATCCGCTTTTTCCAGTCGTTTGATGAAGGGCAGTACCCGCTCATGGCGAAAATCCGCGAACGTTACGACGGAGCATGGTACGCCTCCATGGACCTTATCGATCCGGCAGAATTGACTGCATATCTTGAAAAGGAACGTGAAAAGGAGCATCAGGCTTTTTATGGGGGCTGTTTTGCACTGAGAGGCAACTGGGATGTGATTGCACGTCTTGCCAGGGATCTGACTGACCGGGGTATGGGAGACTGTATCCTTGCCCTGTGCCTCCTGTCCGGGGGAACGGAAGGAACAGCGGCGCCTTTCAGACTGGGTGACGGGCACTATGAGACAATCTGTCTGCTGTGTGAGGAATTTTCAAAAGATACGAGCCTGTACATCATTGACTCGGCGCCCCGTGCACTGCCCTGGGAGGATAAAATACCCGGCAATTATTACGACACTTATTTTCTGGACATTTCCGG
Organism: uncultured Clostridia bacterium; assembly: GCA_946538615.1. Classification (GTDB taxonomy): domain Bacteria; phylum Bacillota; class Clostridia; order Christensenellales; family Aristaeellaceae; genus UBA2943. The sequence continues at coordinate 4,146 of CAMNGW010000073.1, read as the reverse complement.
GGAACCATTGAAGGAAACTTTTGAAATAGAGCGCATTAATCCATCAGTGATCCGGCTGCGCATACGCAGGGAACTTCAGGAAGAAAAGATGAAAGTCCTGCAGACAGATGGTGCTGAAGAAGCTGAAGCCCTGGAAAAACAATGGCTGGAAAAACTCCTTTTCTATGGAACGGGGAATCTCATGGTCCCCCTGCCATAAAATTTGCCACGATGGTCAGAATATGCTAGAATGCCGCCGCGTGTAAAAGATAGGAGGGAACGGGTTGGTCGTTCTTGGAATTGACCCGGGCTACGCACTGATGGGCTGGGGCGCCATTGAAAGTGATGGGACGCATTTGAAGCTCCTTGGGTACGGATGCGTGGAAACGCATGCAGGGACACCTATGCAGTACAGACTGCGCACGCTTCAGCTGGGTATGCGGGACCTGATATCTGTGTACCAGCCTGATGATGTGGCATTTGAGGAACTGTTTTTTGGCCATAATGTGACAACCGGTCTTATGGTCGGTGCGGCGCGCGGGGTGGCGATTATCGCTGCGGTAGAACATACGGAAAATCTGTATGAATATACGCCTATGCAGATCAAACAGGCCATCACGGGGTCTGGAAGGGCAGACAAGAAACAGGTCCAGCAAATGGTCCGGATGCTGATGAACATGAAAGAAGTACCAAAACCCGATGATGCAGCGGACGCGATTGCGTGTGCCATTACCCATTGCCAGGCTGGACGCAACAAAGAACAATTCCGCATGAAGTGAGAGTGTGATTTGCATGTATGCTTTTATTGAAGGGAAAGTAGCTGAAAAAGGCGCAGGGTTTCTGGTCCTTGAAGCCGGAGGAATTGGCTATCTTTTGAACTGTTCAATGACGACGATGAATGCAGCCCCCGCGCTGGGTGAGATGATGAAATGCCAGACTTACCTGAGCGTGAAGGAAGATGCTCTTGAACTTTATGGATTCGCAAGTGCCGAAGAGAAAAGAATGTTCCTGCGCCTTATTGCTGTCAGCGGCATTGGCCCGAAAATGGCACTGGGCCTTTTGGGCACAATGGGCGTGCAGGACCTGAACATGGCTATCCTAATGGAGGATGCGTCATCTCTGAGCCGTGCACCGGGAATAGGAAAAAAAACAGCGCAGCGTATTATCATGGAACTGCGTGACAAAATCAGCCAGGCAGAGGTCAGCAGACTGCCGGTTCAGACTGCCGGGCCGTCCCCGGCTGGAACAGACCCGCATTCTGAGGCCATAGAGGCACTGATCGCCCTGGGGTATTCTGCAGTCGAGGCGAGAGATGCCATTACAAGGGTCCGTGACAAAGGCGACAAGACAGAGGAACTGGTACGGCTTGCACTTCGTGCTATGGCTGGTGCCTGAGGAGTAAGGAATGGAAGAAGAACGTTTTGTGGGTGGAGGTCTGACAGGTGAGGACGCAAACATAGAAAACAGTCTCAGACCGCACAACCTGAAGGAATATATCGGACAGGAAAATGTCAAGGAAAGCCTGAGTCTGTCCATTGAAGCAGCTCTCAGGCGGCATGAGCCACTGGACCATATGCTGCTTTATGGCCCTCCCGGACTGGGAAAAACAACACTGTCATCCATTGTGGCAAGCGAAATGGGCCAGCAGATCAAGGTGACATCAGGGCCGGCCATTGAAAGACCGGGGGACCTGGCGGCGATCCTTTCCAATCTGAACCAGGGGGACGTCCTGTTTATTGACGAGATTCACCGCCTCAGCCGTTCCGTGGAAGAAGTTCTGTATCCCGCAATGGAGGATTTTGCCATTGACATCATGCTGGGCAAAGGACCGACGGCACGTTCCTTCAGGCTGGACGTTCCCCGTTTTACGCTTGTGGGGGCCACGACGCGCTTTGGACAGCTCTCAGCGCCGCTCAGGGACCGGTTTGGCATGATCTACCGGCTGGAGCTGTACACGCCACAGGAGCTTGCCCTCATAGTCACACGCTCTGCGTCCATACTCAAAGTACGGGGGACCACCCCGGAAGGCATGATGGAGATTGCCAAGCGCTCAAGAGGCACACCAAGAATTGCCAACCGCATGCTCAAGCGTGCACGCGATTATGCTGAGGTCCGGGGCGATGGAACAATCACCAGGGAGGCTGCCAATGCCGCACTTGAGATGGAAGGCGTGGATGAGCTCGGCCTGGATAAGACAGACAGGAACATGCTTGCAACTATGATGGATAAGTTTGGCGGAGGGCCGGTGGGACTTGATACATTGGCTGCAACGACCGGCGAAGATGCAGGAACCATTGAGGCAGTGTATGAACCATTTCTTATGCAGCTTGGTTTCCTGATGCGCACGCCCCGGGGCAGGATCTGTACGGCAAGTGCTTATAAGCACATGGGACGCACAGTCCCGTCCTCTTTGCAGAGTCAGGTCCAGATCAGCATGCTGGAAGAAGGCACTTGAAATTGAAAACGACAGATTTTGATTATGAATTGCCCCAGGAACGGATTGCTCAGACGCCCACGGAACCGCGTGACCATGCCAGGCTGATGGTATGTCCTGCTCATGGACCGCGTGAGGACAGAATCTTTTATGAGCTGCCTCTTTTTCTGTCACCGGGAGACTGTCTGGTGGTCAATGAGACGAAAGTGATACCGGCAAGACTTCTGGGCGTTAAAGAAGATACGGGCGTACCAGTGGAAATTTTACTTCTCAGACGGGAATCAAGTGACCTTTGGGAAGCGCTGGTCAGACCCGGCAGGCGTCTGAAACCGGGGACATGTGTCTCTTTTGGAGACGGGATACTGCGGGCCCGGATCCTTGAAAACATACCTGAGACCGGAGGAAGAAAGGTTCAGTTTATCTATTCGGGTGTTTTTGAGGAACTGCTCGACAGGCTTGGAGAGATGCCCCTTCCGCCGTATATTCATGAAAAACTGGAAAATCCCACCATGTACCAAACGGTATATGCCAGGCAGGAGGGATCTGCAGCTGCACCGACGGCAGGCCTGCATTTTACTGATGAACTGCTTCGGAAAATCAGGGACATGGGGGTGACCATCGTCCCGGTGCTCCTGCATGTAGGACTGGGCACGTTCCGCCCGGTGAAGGAAGAAAATATTGATGACCATAAAATGCATTCTGAATGGTATCAGGTGACACAGGAAGCTGCCGATACCATCAATCGCATCAAAGCGCAGGGCGGGAGACTGATCTGCGTAGGGACAACGTCTGTGAGGACCATCGAGACCGTAGCGGATGAAGCGGGGGTGGTCCATCCGGGAAGCGGGGAGACCCAGATTTTTATCAAGCCGGGCACCAGGATCAAAGCAGTAGACGCACTTATCACCAATTTCCATCTTCCGCAGTCCACGCTCCTCATGCTGGTTTCAGCTTTTATGGGCCGGAATAATGTTCTTGATGCTTATAAAGACGCTGTTGAAAAAAAATACCGCTTTTTCAGCTTTGGGGACGCCATGCTGATTGAAAAACGTCCCTATGAGGAAACCTGTCAGATTTGAATTAAACTTATATGAAGCGATAAGCATGCAAAAAATGTTCTTTCAGTTGTGACACAAGGGTAAAACTTAAATCAAACAACAAAAAAACAGGACTTGACATGCATGAAAAAATCGCTACAATACGTAATGTCGCAAGTCTGTTTAGGCTTGTTGATGCGGATCGTGCAGGTGTAGCTCAATGGTAGAGCGTCGGCTTCCCAAGCCGATAACGTGGGTTCGATTCCCATCACCTGCTCCACTACCGCATCAACCGCCATGAACAGCGACAGGATAGCTGCGGTCAGCCGCAGTGCAGTAAGGTTCCGGGAGACCGGAACACGAAAATAACCTTCGCAGTTTGTGCGAAATCGAGGAGGAGATTCCCATGGCAAAGGAGCATTATCAGCGGACTAAGCCTCACGTCAACATCGGCACCATCGGCCACGTTGACCACGGCAAGACCACCCTCACCGCCGCCATCACCATGACCCTCGCTCAGAAGGGCGAAGCTCAGGCCATGAAGTATGACGACATCGACAAGGCCCCCGAAGAGAAGGCCCGTGGCATTACGATCAACACGGCTCACGTCGAATATGAGACCAAGACCCGTCACTATGCCCACGTGGACTGCCCCGGCCATGCTGACTATGTCAAGAACATGATCACCGGTGCTGC
>CAMNGW010000072.1 GCA_946538615.1 uncultured Clostridia bacterium | reverse complement strand
CGTCCACATCGATGCTGGAACTTACATAAGTCAGCTCATCTGAAATATATTCCTCATACTGTTTATAGAGAGCATCCCTGAGCTGATGGTAGATTGTGACCCCGAGCAATAGGCAGGTGAGGGTGATAAACAGACAGCAGCCGATCAGGATGGTGCTTTTTAATGATTTGTATCTTTTCGACATATTCTTTTCCTCTGAGGTGACCGTCTGTACAGGATGGGGAGCACGGCACTGGTTTCTTATTTTTCCTGAATCATGAAAAATAGGGGCAGGAACAGGCAGTCTCTCCCGGTTCATACGTCCTGTTCCCGGGAAAGGGAACGCCATGCCTGTCTAAAATCCACCTTCCTCTGTGCGAAGCGGAGCAGACAGAGTGTGATCCGTTTCCTGCATCTCTTCAGATACAGACAGAAAAAGATTTTGATTTTTTTCAGATAAACTTCCTGACAGAGTATACCATTAAAATGGAAAAATAAAAACAGAAATCAGACGGGGATTCAGAAAAAATGCATTCTGTGCTGTTTACGCACCAGAAAGGAACAGAAAATGCAGGAAGACAGGCATACAAAAAACTGCAGGGCGTCCCCTGCAGTCTTTTTGCTCTTTCATGCGCAGCCGCTGTTTCTGCCAGAAGAGAAGGTTCTCTGATTTCTGTGGTACTCCTGGCCATCACAGCCGGCACCACGGCCCCTGCCGCGGCCTACATCACCGCCACCGCCTGAGGTGAGGATCACATCAGCAGTGTCGTGGTTGTCAAATTCAATCTTTTCGAACCGCGGGGCCACATAAGCTTCTCTCATACGGATTCCTCCTTTCTGCATAAATCATGATTCAGACCGGGACCTGAGCGGCTTTCCCTTCTGATCCCGGACAAGGGACATATCATGCGTTGCAGCGGCGAAGTGCGTCTGGGGCAAAACAGCGCTGCAGTCATGGAACCGCCTTCTTTGCCGTGATCAGGGGATCAGTCTCACCATTTGATACGTAAAAGACAGGGCGGTGTCAGTCGGAAGAAAAGAAAAAGTTACATGACAGGTCATGTGCTTTCCGGCAGCCGGGCCGTATCTCATGGGTGCACCTGCCTTACGGACTTCGGAGCACTTCGCTGGGCATACGACACATAAAACACCAAATATATTATAGCACAAATCATTGCGATTTAAAGCCTTTTTCTGAGGAAATACGGTTCAAATGGTCCCCATCAGACAAAAATGGTTTTCTGTACAAATGCTCATCCGTTTTTCTGTCTGCCCGGAAAGAATGGAGGAGCCTGTGAGGAGAAGCGCACGCTGTGCCTGGTTTCCTGGACAGCCGATGATGCGTTTGTACCTGTCGACGTTAAGAACCATACGGCGTTTTCACCTCACGCTGCTGTCCCATGGTCCATATAGCAGAACAAGAGGGGAGCGGTACCGCTCAGCCGGAGCAGGCACTATGGCGTATCCCGACGGAAAAAATTTCCCGTACCATCTGCCAACCTCTTTTTCACTGCGTATCAACAGGTAAATAACCGGAAGGAGTGAAGGCATTATGGTGAGCAAAGGAAAGAACGAAGGAACAGGGAAAATGGAGTACGTTGCGCCTGAGGCTGAGATTTATGACCATCCCGTGTATAAAATTCCGGAGGCACTGGTGTTTATGGTAAATCAGATGATCCAGTCCCAGAGCAAAAAGGCAGCAGTACAGGTGAACAGGGCCTGACTGGGAGAAATGCGGGACCTTGTCGTTGCCCCTGCTTCCGGGGAACAGGTTTTCGGACCTGTTCCTTTTTTACTGGAGGCACAGGGCAAGACGGTTTACACAGGCGGGACGTGTGTTCCGGACAGGAAACATATTTTTCTTTTCCGGAAATACTGCCACATCTTTCTTAAGTGCGTATAAACAAGTGAAAAAACAAGAAGGGAACAGATACAATGGAGAATGCAACAAAAAAAGAAAACATGAAAAAAATGGAGTATGAAGCACCTGAGATTGAGATTTACGACCGTCCCATGTATACTTTGCCTGAGGCTTTGATCTTCACAATCAATCAGGTGATCAATGCCCACAGCCAGAAGGCTGTACTGCAGGCCAATCTGGCCTGATCCGGACACACAATACAGTAAGGAGGAAAAGAACCATGACAAAGCAGATGGTAGAGGAGATCATTCAGTCTGCCCGCAAGCGTCAGCGCCTGAGCCTTGATGAAATGGAAGCCGTGAGTGGCGGTGTGAGTGAGAAGACACTTGAGACCATAAAGCTCTTTGAGAATGGTGCCGGTGTGGATAAGGTGATGGACTTTGCCAAGCAGCTCTATGAAACCAGCAAGGCCAACTATCGTGACTTCTTTGGCAGGGACAGCCTGGAAGACATTGAGAAATACATCACTGACAATAAGATTGCCAGTGTCACGGTGGAAATCCTGAAAGAGAATATCTGAAAATGTCCTGCTTCAGCAGAAGGCAGATCCTGGATCTGTCTTTTCTTTTATTGAGAAGGGAACTGGGGCGGAGGATACGTCAGGACGCTGGGCGCTGAAGTGCCCAGGGACGGGCGGGAATATGCCGCAGTGTCCGGTATGGACCAGCCAGAGAGGACTTTGAAGTGTTCCGACCGACGATCGGATCAGACAAAAAAAGAGAAGCTTTGATGCTTCTCTCTTGTGTTTCCTCTGATGTACATGGCAATCAGCCCTGATCACCGACATATTCAATCTGCTGCTGCCAGTCAGGGGAAGCGCAGACGCCGTCTACCATCTGCAGCTGAATCATAGCCAAGCAATTGCCGCTGGTCCGGATGATATCACTGTGGTTGATAGGGATTATTATGGCTTCGAGCCCATCATATTGCTTTTTCATTTCATTTGCTCCTTTCAGTTTATCCTGTCAGTTTGCGATCTGTTTGAAAGATCAGAGGGTCCGCATGCTGCATGCAGATGAGATGGTTCATCAGTCAGAGGAAGTGTTTCTGCTTTGCATTTTCTGGGGTCAGGAATGCCCCGCCGGGAAAATGAAGTGCTGTGGCATACGCGGCGGTACGCTCCTTTCCCATGCCGTCCAGTCTGTTATGGGCACCTCCTCGTGATGGTTCTCAATGAAATGCAGCTGTTGCATACAACCAATGGCTTGCATCAGTTGATACGGATGAAAATGGAAGATGGCAGCACCTGCTGTGCAATTTGACCGGAAAAATGATTCGGGATCCGGAAAGCCTGGTACCAGAGCCGGGCGACCGTTCTGGCTGCTTTTTTCCGGGAAAACGTAAGGCCCATCATGTGTTAGGCACAGTGTAAAATGTGGCAAGCAGCTCGCGGCGGGATATGTTTAACCCGTTGCCGGATATATATCCGCTCCGGTTCCCAAAGGATGCCAGGAACATCTTTACGCTTGAATCATAGCCGGTCACCATCAGCTTACTGCCCTTGTCCGCGGCATACAGGTACTTTCCTGTTGAATCTTTAAATAAAATATTGGCCCTTGCAGTCGTCCTGATCGGATCGGTGGAATTGATGTCATAGTGATAATTGATGTGGGAAATGATGCAGTAGCGGTTCACATAGCTTCCCCGGTGCACCATGATGCTGAGGGCATCCGAGCAGCGTGAAAAGGCTTTTCCTTTGATGGAAGTCACGCTGTCCGGGATGGTGATATTCTTAAGGGAAGTGCAGTAGGAAAAAGCATAATTTTCAATTGAGGTTACACTTTCCGGAATGAGAATATCTGTCAGCGAGGAACAGTTGTAGAAAACATATTCGCCGACGGATGTGATGCCTTCCGGCAAAGAGACGGAAGTCAGCGACTCACAGGAGGAGAAGGCATGGTCCCCGATGACAGTCAGGCTGTCGGGAAATGTGATTTCAGACAGCGCATAGCAGTCGCGAAAGGCATTGTCCCCAATGGATGTCACGCCATCCGGTATGTCAACACTGGTCAGGGAACTGCAGGATGTGAATGCAGAGCTGCCGATGGAAACAACACTTTCTGGAATGGCAATGTCCGCCAGTGCGGTGCAGAATGAAAACGTTGAATCTTTGACAGCGGTGACATGGTCCGGGAGCCGGATGCTTGATATGGACCGGCACAGAGAAAAGGCATGGTCGCCTATGGAAGTCACACTGTTGGGAATCGCAATGCCTGAGAGGGAAGAACATGCATTGAAGGCAGAGGGCCCAATGGTCGTGACCCCGTAGGGGATGGAGACATTCTTGAGCGTGTAGCAGGAAGAAAAAGCGCCTTCTCCAAGGAAAGTCACAGTCTCCGGAAGCACAATATCAGCAAATTGCCAGCATTCCTTGAATGCATATTCCCCAATGGTTTCCAGTCCGTCTGAAAATGAGATATTCATCAGGAAAAAGCACATTTCAAAGGCGTGGTTCCCGATGGATCTGATGGAGCCGGGAATGGTAAGGCCCATTAAGGAATTGCACTTCAGGAAGGCACGGTCGCCGATGGCGGAGACGTGGAACTGGTCCAGCGTTTCAGGAATGACAAGGAAAGGTTCTTTCCCTGTGTATTTTACAATTTCAGCTGTTCCGTCATCAAGAATGGCGTACCGGTAATCTCCGGATGCCATCACGAGCCGTTCGCCTTCTTCTGCACAGGCCAGAACCTGGCAAAGGCACAGAACAATAAGGATGAGAGGGAAGATGATTCTTTTCATATCAATGTGCCGTTTCAGACTCTGTATTTCTTTCCTTTCTCTCTTGCTGGGCAACAGAGGAAAGAATACATTGAAAATATACTATCAAAACCAACTATAATCAAGTCAGTCTGTATAAAAAACATTGTGGAACGTTCGAAAATTGACAAAAGACAAAACAGAAGGGACGGGCAATGGATGCGGTTCCCGGCTGTGCTGAGCGCCCATAAGGCCCCGGGCAGCAGGGAGCACCAAAAAGAGAAGCCATACTTCTCCTTACTGCGATTCCAAAAAGGCGGGTAATATGCACAGCGTGCCGCTGCCGGTTAGCTGCGGAAACGACTATAACAAAAAAACTGCGAAGGACGTTGGTGTTTTCGCAGCCTTATTTGTCATCCCTCAGCAACCGCTGTTGCGGCCGGAAGAAAATGTCCTCTGATTGCGGATAAAGTGGGAAGTATCGCAGCCGCAGCCCCTGCCTCTGCCGCGGCCGACATCACCGCCGTTTCCGGCGAACGATGTGAGGATCACATCGGCTGTGTTACGGTTGTCAAACTCAATCTTTTCAAACTTTAGTGCTTCGTAAATCTCTTTCATGCCAGTTTTTTCCTTCATCTGAAAAAGCAGGATCTCTGTGGGCGAAGCGGCTGCAGATTTCTTTATGGGTACAGCCGGGTCTTCGACACTTATGTGAAGCATGCCATTGCTGGTCCGTAGAGTCCCAGATGCAGTTTTCCGCAGCAGGACAGAGAAGGCGTTTTCTGCACATCCCTTTGTCAGCATTCCGGAATATCAGACCGGATATGTCTGTTTCTTTCCGGAACATGGATCGTATCTTTCTCAAGCGTCCGTCAGGCGCAGAGAAGAGGGAACGGAACGCAAGATCCGGGAGCATGCAGCACTCTGAAGGTTTTTCATACAATATGGACCCGTACGGTACAGATTGCCTGGCACCGCCATCAGCTGCAGTCAGGCCTCAAGCAGTCCGCTTTCCTGAAATTTCTGGAGCAGATCATCCAGGTCCCGGGCGGCTGTCTGCACATCGACATCATAATGACCGACGATCTTCTGCAGCAACTCATCCCTGGTTGTGTCCTGCTGGAGCTGTTCCCAAACGAAGACAGCTATTTTGTTCATCAGTCCGATTCCGTGAAAATTTTTGATTTCTTCGTTGACGGGCATCAGTACAGTTTCGCCCACCAGATTCCTCAGAATAAAGCCGCTGCGGGCCTTCATAAAAATCATTCCTTTTCCTTTGAAGTACAGGGCAGTTTAAACAGGATGCGCTGGCTGCGGAAATAGCAATAAGAAAAAGCTGCGAAGGACACAGATGTTTTCGCAGCCTTATTTGTCATCCCTCAGCAACCGCTGTTGCGGCCGGAAGAGAATGTCCTCTGATTGCGGTGATAGGGCACACCATCACATCCGCCGCCCCTGCCCCTGCCGCGGCCTACATCACCGTTTCCGGCCGATGTGAGGATCACATCTGCTGTGTCACGGTTGTCAAACTCAATCTTTTCAAACTTTGGTGCTTCGTAAATCTCTTTCATGCCAGTTTTCCCTTTCTCTGAAAACAGTAAGGTCAGTGTGGAGACGAGATACGGTACACGGGTACGCATCTCAGTGAGATATGAACAAGTTAACTTCTTTTACGCTCTGAAAGCCCGGAGGCCGCAAACAAGATGACCGGCATATTACACTTTGCACTTGTGACGGTCTGAAAGTTAACCTAATACAAGTGCATTATAATCCAGGAAAAAAGAGATGTCAACATGTATTTTTATAAAAAAAGAGAAAACGGACCAGCTTATGATTCGCATTCGGGCATGGACAGTACGCCTGAGCTGACCATCATTCTGGTCTCCTGACAGTAGGCATCAGACTTTTTTCCCGGAGGGGCAAACTGCGCGAGTCTGCCGGCACAGCGGTTGCAGATTGCTTCATAGGCACAGCCTTCGCATGCTGCAATTCTCGGATAGCTGACTGCGAAGCTGTTGATGCTGCGCCAGGCCTCCTGAAAACCGTCACGCAGAGGATAGGCCAGTGCCGAAAGACGGTTGCAGGGCTGCATCTCGCCCTTCCAGTTCAGGGCAAACCAGGACCTGCCGCCTCCGCATTCCAGGCCGCACTGAGCCGGTGCGCTGCAGTTCCCGCCGGGTTCGGGCAATGTCTCGACGGGGACAGACGGGTTATGGATCCCTTTGAGTTCCTGGTCATAGCGCAGGATCCTTGCGTAAAATCCGGCGTCGAGGTCATCCAGGTCCCGCCCTGTCTCCTCCCGGGGAGAGAACAGGGAAGTATTGATGAATACTTCATCTGAGAGGGTATGGGCCAGTCGGATCGTCTCAAATATGTCTTCCCCTAAAAAGCGGTTGGGCGTTATGCTCACGGCAAGAGGAAGCCCTGCTTCCCTTATCCGCTTCAGACCGCTGATGACCTGTTCAAAGGCCCTTTGCCCTGTGACGCGCTCATAAGTGTCCTCGCTGCAGCCATACAGGGTAACCTGGACCAGGGCAGGAGGGTGCTCGGTGAAGAAACGCACTCTCTCCTCTGTCAGAAGCACACCGTTGGTAAGGACATCCACCTGGCACCCGAGGCTGTGGAGATAGAGGTACAGTTCATCAAAGCCCGGATAGGTCAGACATTCCCCGCCGGTGAGGGTCGTGCGGAACATTCCGGCATCAAACGCCTGCCTGGCGAGATGCTTCCATTGTTCCACAGGCATGATTTTTTTCCCGGACATCTGGTTCCCGGTCAGATGGACATAGCACATTTTACAGCTCAGATTGCATAAAGGCGTCAGCTCGAACTGTCCATGGATCGGAATGCCCTTTTCTCTTGCCCGGCGTTCCAGATAACGTGAGAGATCATTGAAGTCAGGGGCCCGACGCTGGTTCTGGGCCCGAAGCATATCCAGATAAGCATATCCGTCTTTGACATCGATCATACGCTTTTTCCTCTTTTTCTGAAATCATTGTCCTGTCTGTCACTTGTCCGTGCCGCTGCACAGCGGCATGACGGACCTGCGGGTCCGCATATCATGCGATGCCATGTATTGCGTCACAGGCTGTCCGGAAAGGCACACAAAGCCCATGGGACCCATATCTATTAACAATTCGATAAGTCCCGGTCATTTCCTTCCGGCCTTTTTTCATGCAGAGGTGATCCGGGGAAAGCCGCCATGCGGAAATGGATATAAAAAAGGAAGGCGATCAGCCTTCCTCAAGTGCGTATGGGTTTCTCCATAACTTACTGTTCCAAAGAAAGTGCGTCTATGATTTCCTGTTCGAGCATCCTGTAATCGTCCCAGGCAAGGTTCTTCGAAATGCGGATCACCATGGTGCCGAAGACTGTGTGGTAGCAGTAATCGGGGTCCGAAGATTTTTTGACGGTGGAGAGATAGCTGTTTCTCTTTAATGCATCCGCTTTTGTGGCATACACTTCGATACTGCCTTGTGTGGGCGTGTTGATTGTTGTGATATCGTCGTCCTCTACAATGGACGGTGCCGCAAGCGAGCTTGTAAAGGAAATCTTGAGCATATAATTGACGGACTTATCACTGCTTTCCTTCATTGTACTGACGGCAGTAACTGACGGGATATCTGAGATACGCTCCGTGATAAAGCTTTCAGAGGGGATGAAAAGGCTTGAATTGCTCCCGTTGGATATGCTCTGAATTATTTCCTGCTCCAGCTTCATCTGGTCCATGGGGGAAAGCTTTGATGAGATCCGGATGATCAGAGTCCCGATCAGGGTGTGGGTTTCCTGTGACTTTCCATCAGATGCGGTCAGATAATCCTCACGCTTTTTGGCATTCGCTTCATTGGTATACAACTCAATGCTGCCGCCGCACTTTGTCCCGCCGTTTACCACATCAAAGCCTGTCCGCTCCGCATAGGCCGGGTTCACGAGAGGACTTGAGAAAAAGATCTGAGAGGTGCATCCGCCGTCATGGCCGAGTATGCCTTCCGGGTCATTGTATCTTGTTGCTATTCCGACATCGGCAATGTTCTGGCACTGCAGCAGACAATTCACAAGATATTCTTCCGTAGGGCTCACAAAAACATTGATCTGGCTGTTCAGGTTTTCCGTTTTATGTTCCGGTTCCGCAGAAGCTGCATTTTCAGGAGATTCAGCCTGTTCTGTGCTGGCGGTCTGCCCGGGGACTTCAGCTGTTTCCATAGCGGCAGTCTGCTCAGGCACTTCAGCTGTTTCCATAGCGGCAGTCTGCTCAGGCACTTCAGCTGTCTCCGCAGCGGCAGTCTGCTCAGGCACTTCAGCTGTCTCCGCAGCAGCGGTCTGCTCAGGGACTTCAGCTGTCTCCGCATCGGCGGTCTGCCCGGGGATTTCAGCTGTCTCCGCATCGGCGGTCTGCTCAGGTGCTTCAGCTTTTTCTGTGTCAGCAGGCTGTTCAGGTGAGCTGACGGGGCCTTCAGATGACGCCGGATCAGCCTTTTCATCAGGGACACTGCTGTCAGAGGAAGGAACCGGAGCAGGTTCGGGGGAAGGCGTATTGGCAGCAGGCAGGCTGTCCATGCTGAGAGGACGGTCCATTTCATCAAGCATGGCCTGTAAAGCTTCAATCTGCCCTGCTTTGCCGGTCAGGTCTTCTTCAAGAGAAGCGTATTCCCCGGCCTTTTCCCGGAGCGATGTGTTCAGTGTCTCAATCTGCAGGTCTTTTTCCTGAAGGGAGGTGCTGAGGGCTTCATTCTGTGCTGTCATATCAGCTATTGCAGCGTCTAACGTGCTGATTTTACTGGATTTTGTTTCCGAATCCGCTTTCAGTGTTTCAATCACTGCATCTTTTGCCTGCAAGTCTGCATTCAGAGAGCTGATTCTGCTGTTTTTTGATTCGATATCAGCGTTTAATACTTCGATCTGTGTTTCCTTCTCCTGAATGCTTGCCTGCAGTGTCTCAGACTGGGAAGCCATGTCGCTCAGGCTTGTATTCATGGCTTCGATCTGCTGATCTTTTTCCAGTGCTTCCGTCTTCAGTGTTTCGATCTGGCTCGTCTTATCCGCTGTCTCAGTTTTCAGTGCCTCAATCTCAGCGTCTTTCGTTGTCACTTCTGCACTGAGTGTCTCGATGCGCCTGGCTTTTGCGGCCACATCCGCATTCAGCGTCTCAATCTGAGCGGCACTTATTGCTGTGTCTGCATCCAGCCTGTCGAGTCTGTTGGTTTTTGAAATCATATCAGCATTTAATGTCTCAATCGTGGAGGACTGGCTGCTGATCTCGTCTTTCAGCGACAGGAGCTCACTGTTTTTTTTCTCCAGTTCGGTTGACAGCGTGCTGATTTTCTGGTCCTTTTCGGATATCTGCGTCTCCAGACTGCCGATCGTGCCCACCTTACCCTGACTGATAGAATAAAGGATGCCGAGCGTGATAACCACAACAGCCAGAACCGTAATGATGAATATGGCAACACTTTTCTTCATAAATACTGCACCTTCTGTTCGGAAAACGTTTTAGAGAAGAGGGAATTGCTGCAAGTGACCAGGAAGCCATGATCAGGAACGCTGCCGTTCTCTTTCAAAAACTTCCCTGGGGATTTCTCTTGCTTTGTATTTTCATTATAGCAAAAATCCGGGTAATGGGAAAGCAGGGAAAAAACAGAGAAAAGGGTGCTTTGCGCCGGGAGCAGAGGGGACATGTCACAGAGCAGGGGTCATTTTCCGCCCTGCCCCCTGTTCCGCGTGGCAATCATTGTTTTTACAGAACGCAGGAACTGACCGGGGCTTCGGGATGACGCGCACAGGGTACCAATGACACCGCCAAGGACATTGCTGATGACATCATCAAATTCTGCAAGGCCAAGGCCCGTGACATACTGGACCGATTCGATCAGCGCCGAAAAAAGAAAGGCGGATAATATGCTTTTCTTCTCCAGTTTTGTCAGGATGCCGCCAAAGGGCACAAAGAGCCAGATATTGTTCAGGATCGCAAGGCGAAGGGACGGGGAAGTGAAAAACTGTCTGTAGGACCAGAACAGCTCAAACTCCGAACCGGATGAAGTTTCGCGTTTCCACAGTGTCATATAAATAATGAAAAGGAAGTACAAGGCAAGGAGAAGGACGTTCCATTTCCGGGGAAGCAGCATGGCCAATGCCAGAATCAGCGTTCCGAAAAACACAACAACAAAGGGGTTGCTTCGGAGGAACTGAATGAAGTCCTGGTACTCCCTCCCGTTTGCGTCGAGGTAAATGATGTCACCATCCGCTTTTTTGATGCCGTACTGGCCGGCTGAAAGCTGCACGGGACGGCCCTGGTCATCAAAGTAGCGTTCTGTTTCCACATCGTCATCAGGATAAAAGGTCCTCAGGACAGTCGCGTACCCTTTTTTTATTGGCGATCCGTTGATATCCAGATAGGTGATCCGGTTGTTCCTTCCCAGCTCATCGTATTCCTTGTGCGTACCGTACTGCCCAAGGGACAGGGATACAGGATTGCCGTTTTCGTCAAAGTAGAACTCGTCTTTGACAGAGCCGGTCCAGGGCGTACCGTCCGCTTCCTCATAGTAGGTTCTTTTCAGAATGGCGTAGCCGAATTTGTTTTTCCTTGGCTGATCATTCTCATCCACATAGATGATGGTCGTGTTCCTGCCGCCCTCATATTCATTCAGCCGGCCGTAGATGTTATGGGACGTGATCTGGACAGGCCTGCCGTGCGTATCGGTGTACCATTCTTTGATGGGCAGACCGTCTTTGAACACACGGAGCCTTGTACAGTATCCGGATGCGTTCATGATGGGCCGGAAGTTCTCATCAAGATAGGTCGTCTCGGTTTCATAAGAACCGTCATAGTGCCGGAGGAGGGCGTACTGCCCGGTATAGAGCTGCACAGGGTTCCCGTTTTCATCATAGTATGTTTCCAGGACCTGGTTCTCAGCCACTTCCGTCCTTATCCTTGTGGCGTAATGGGCGTTGGCCGCCCAGGTGAGAACGCCGTCAAGATAGTAGGATGTGGTTTCCACTGCCTGTCCGTCCCCGTTGACGCCCGTGGTGACTTTTCTTTCCAGATCGGAGGAACGGTAAAGCTGGTGTCCTGTCCGGGAAGGCCACATGAGGATGATGGAGAGGACAAAGAAAATGAAAAACACGGCATATCCCGTCATATTTCTGCTTTTTAAGGGACCTGTATCATGACGCACCCTTTTCGGGCTGCAGAACGTCCACTTTTTTTGTCTGCTTTCCATGCTCATCCTCTTTCTCATGTAATCTACGGCCGTTCTTTAGACGGGACCATTTTCAGACCGGCCCGCACAGGGAGCGGGATGGCGCTCCTGTCAGAGCAGCAAAAGGGGATACTGCGGTCTGCACGGCTATCAGGGACAATTTAGAACAGAAGTTTATCGTAACATGGGGGATATTTCAAGAACCGCCATGGTGTCCGCCTTCAGTTTCTGTACGGCCGGATGCGGGGAGGAGAAGGGCCGCTTTCACAGCTGTGCAACCGTCTGTGCTGTGAATCCGGTTTCCCTGCACAGGAAAAATAGCTGGCGCAGCTTATGGAAACATTGATTTCATCCTGCATCTGGAGTAATATGATCATGAATACATCATGATAAATCCGGATGGCACTTTGCTTACATAACAGGCCGGCCCGTGATCCGGGCCGCCTCCTTTCCGGGGGGGCAGCGTCTGCTCATAGGGCTTCCTGTACAGGGAAAAAAAGCATGGCAAGGCATCCGGCTGAAGATGGGACAGGATCTGTTCCGGGAACGGCTCTGTCACAAAAGAGCGGGGAAAGGACCATCCGCCCCATCGGAAAAAGTGCGGGGGTACGGCGGAAAAGCCACATGGTATCTGCATGCCATTGCGTGGAAAGAGTCCTCAGATGGAAATGAAGCTGAACCGTACACCATGTTTTCCTGGCCAGGTCAATCTCACAGTGTGGAAGGTGACTCATATGAAACGTGTGTTTTTTCTGGTACTGTTGACAGGTATGCTTCTGTTTCTGCTGACCGCTTCTGCTGAGGTTTCTTCGAATCTCTTTATGCAGAAGACGTATGACAACAAAGGACAGATCACAGAACGCCGCTATGTGGACGCTGACGGAAATGTTGTCACGGCGGACAACCTTGGCTATGCTGTGATCAGGTATACCTATAAAAACGGCAAGGTCCAGACCACTTCCTATTTTGATGAGAAGGGGAACCCTGTGAACTCCACAGAAGGGTACCATATTGCCAACACACTGATCAACGCCAAGAGAATCGTTGTGGAGCGCAATTTTAAGGACGTGGACGGCAACTACGTGATGGGTCCCGACGGGTACGCCCGGCAGACCCTGCAGTATTATGGGAAATGGCACCTGGAAACCAGAAACTATGATGCAGAGGGCAACCTTGTCAATGCCCCCTATGCCATATACAGGACGAACTATTTTTCGATCAATACCGGACGGACCAAGAATGGCGATGAGTACCGCGACGCGGACGGGAACTATATCGAAGGTCCTGATGGCTATGCCTATTCCGTCATTGATCACTATGGCAACAAGCCTGTGAGATACGCCTATTATGACAAAGACGGCGCGCTGACCCTGAACAAAGCCAAAGGGTACAACTATGCTGTGTATGAGCGCGAGTATAAAAATGGGCATTATATCAAGGATGCCTGGTACGACAGCGATATGCACCTTGTACCGGGCCCGAGCGGCTACGCGTATGTCGAATACGAATATCCTGCTGCGAACCAGACAACATCCTGGTATTACAATGCGGACGGGACGCCTTTCTGGCACAAGGACGGGTACTGCGGCATCATGCAGGAGCTGGGTCCGCGCAACCGTGTGTACCAGGTGATCTATTATGGCGCGGACCATGAGCGGATCATATCAGCCAAAGGGTATGCCAGAGTGCAGACCTATTACATCCGTACAGGCGGCATTCTCAAGCAGTTTTATTATGATGAAAACAATCAGAGGATGATTGTCGAATCCCTCGGCTACGCCGCCATGGAGAGAACCTACGACGGCAATAAAGTGGCTACAGAATCCTATCTGGACGAGAACCTCAAGCCTGTGAACAATGTGGACGGATACCATAAGATCACCTACGGCTATAAGGGACAAAAAGCCAGCAAGAGCGCGGTGGCGGAGACCTATACCGATGTCAGCGGCGCGACTGTGCCTTCCAGGAAAGGCTACAGCCGGATCGAATATGAGAACGACAGCGAAGGCCGCCATATCAAGGAATGGTACTATGATCAGAACGGCGATCCCTACACAGTACCTGAAACCCATGCAGCTGAGACCCACTTTGAATATGATGAGGACGGGAAACTGATCGCGACTTCCTATTTTGATGCACAGGGGAACCCCACCCTGACCCCGGAAGGGTACAGCAGAGTGGAGTACACACTGAATTCCGCGGGCAAGAAACTGGTTACCGATTATTTCGGCACCGATGGGGCTCCGGTCAACATTTCCGGCGGATATGCCCATATTACCAATGATTACAGCCCGTATGACGATGTGGCCGCCACGATCTACACGGATGTGGATGACAATGTG
>CAMNGW010000071.1 GCA_946538615.1 uncultured Clostridia bacterium | reverse complement strand
ATACACGTGCCGTATAGTATGCATCGTGCAGTGCGTTATGGAAATACCGGTTGTTGTCCTCCTCAAGGCCCATGGTTTCCATGGCGGTCTTCAGTCCTACACGGTTATCCAGATGGAACTCGCGGGAGAACTGCGGCTGGATGTCATAGAGGGTGGGGAGAGGCGGATGGATGTCAAAGAAATCAAGGTTCTGCTGCAGAACGCTGACATCATCAGCGCCCCAAGTAAGGAGCACATAGTCTGTTCCGCACCATGCAATGAACTCTTCCATTGCCTCCTGAAAATGGGCACAGCCGGCAAGCTCTTCATAGCCAAGGTGCGTCATGGCGCGCACACGCGGATGGATAATGGTATAGCAGGTGGGTTCAATAGGAATGGATATGCTGTCCAGGATTTCAAACCGGTCATTGATGCGGACCGCGCCAATCTGGATCAATTCAAAAGTGAGCCGGTCACCATAGAGCTGAAATGCCCGGTTCTGGTAATTAATGGGCTGATTCCATTCAAGATCAAGAACGATATATTGCATGTTATGCTCCAGAGTCATTTTACGGATTCTGCTGTGCGGCACTCTGCCCGGCAAGGTAGCCTGTGGAAAAAGCGATGGTCAGGTTATATCCGCCCGTGTGTGCGTCCAGATCAAGCAGTTCGCCGCACAGATATAAACCAGAGACGAGTCTGCTCTCCATGGTTGCAGGATAGACCTCTTTAACAGAGATGCCCCCGCGGGTGACGATGGCTTCAGCGAACGGACGGCGGCCCCTGATCGTGAGAGGGACGCACTGAAGCGTGCTGCGGATCTGTTCACGCTCCTGACGTGTGAGACCTGCACAGGTTTTTTGGCCATCTACGCCTGCAATCTGGGGAAAGAGTGCGGCAAAGCGGGAAGGAAGCAGTGTTTCCATAACCGTGGCAAGGTGCTTGCGCGGCTGTTCATCAAATTCGCGCTGCAGGCGCAATGTGAGCTGTTCCTGGGTAAGCGCCGGCTTGAGATTGAGGGAGAAAGGCACGCCTTGCACATCATCGGGGAGATGGCAGCTCATCTCAAGAATGATGGGCCCGGATACGCCAAAGTGCGTAAAAAGCATCTCACCCATGCCTTCGTAGAGCGTTTTCTTTCCTTTTAGACAGACGACAGAGACATTCTTCAGCGAGAGCCCCTGCAGCTGCTGCGGCCATGTTTCCTGTGTTTCAAGGGCCGTCAGGGAAGGAACGGGACGGACCAGGGTATGGCCAAGCGACTGTGCCATACGGTACCCGTCGCCGGTGGAGCCGGTGGAGGGATAAGCAAGACCGCCTGTGGCAAGGATGACCCTGTCACCGCGGTAAATGTCCCCGTCCACGGTCTCAATTCCGGTCACATGGCCGTTTTCTGTAAGAACCTGCTTTACACCTTGGTTGAGAAGGATGCGGACGTGACGGGCACGCATGACATTTTCAAGGGTCCTTGTCACATCGCTGGCTTTATAGGAAGCAGGGTAAACGCGTCTTCCGCGTTCTGTGACAAGAGGAAGGCCGTTGTCCTCCATGAACCGCATCAGGTCCTGAGGTGAAAAAACAGACAGGGCAGAAAAAAGAAAGCGGGGGTTCCTTGCAACCTCCCGCATGAATTCGTCACATGAACAGTCGTTGGTGAGATTGCACCGGCCTTTACCGGTGATATAAATCTTCTTGCCGAGCTTTTCATTGTGCTCAAAAAGGGTGACATTGGCACCGGCTTGTGAAGCTGAGCACGCGGCCATCAGGCCAGCCGCTCCGCCTCCGACAATAAGGACATCAGACATGCTTATCCTCCATAACAGTGTCCCCGATATTCCTGTAGACATGATAGGCGCCCCAGACGGTCTCGAGCTGTTTATAATGCTCAGTCAGGGCATCCTTGCGCTGGAGCCCCAGGGAAACCAGGAGCGCATTAATCAGGGAGAGGGGTCCGGCAAGGGAATCCACAAAGGAAGTCATGTCAATGCGTGCAAGCAACGTGGCATCTGCAATCTGGCACAGAGGGGACATGGGACCGTCGGTTATGGCGATCACTTCAGCACCGGCCCTCTTGGCAAACTGCATGGCATCCAGCGTGCGGTTGGAATAGCGCGGGAAGCTGATGGAGATCAGAATGTCCTCGGGGCGGATCTTCACAATCTCATCAAACACATCAGTGGTATTTGAAGAGACAAGGTGCACATGATCAAAAATAAAATTCAGATAATATCCCATGAACTGTGCAAGCGGAGCAGCAGAGCGCAGTCCCATGACATAGATCGCCTCAGCTTTGAGGATGCGATGAATGACATCATCATACACCTCAGAATCCATGTTCTCGAGCGTATTGCGCAGATTGTTCATGTCACGTTTGAGCACACTGGTTAAAACGTGATCAGGCTGGAGCTCAGTGGCAATTTCCACGCGCTGTGTCCCTGTCAGGTGATGGCTGACAAGCTCTTTAAGTGCTCTTTGCAGTTCAGGATATCCCTCATAGCCAAGAGCAGTGGCAAAGCGTACCACTGTTGATTCGCTGACATTTGAAGCCTGACCGAGCTGGCTTGCCGTCATAAATACGGCTTTGTCGTCATGGGCAACGATATATTCGGCGATCCGGCGGTGGCTCTTGGAAAGCTTCTTCCCGGACAGGTTCAAACGGTCAATCAGTTC
The DNA here is from genome assembly GCA_946538615.1 of uncultured Clostridia bacterium. GTDB lineage: Bacteria > Bacillota > Clostridia > Christensenellales > Aristaeellaceae > UBA2943. The sequence goes on along the minus strand of CAMNGW010000071.1, from coordinate 11,634 downwards.
CATGGATTCCTGCATAGTCAGACCTCTTTTGGTGCCATCATTTGGCATGAAATCGGTTCCCGCGACATTATAGGGGGTTCAGAGGTTTCACGCAAGTACACAGGTCGTGCGGAAAAGACAGCTTGCCATTGGTTCTGTCTTTTTTTCGCTGAAACTCCAGTCGTGCTCAGAGGAAAAGGCCAATTCAGCATGGCACAGGGCAACCCCAAGGTCTATGCGCGTCTTGTCTGAAGAATCCAGCCAGAAACGGCCCGGCTCATATCCCATAAGGAATGGCTGCTGGTTGCCGGATGAAGGGGCCAGACAGACCATGGAGGCCGCCCTGAAACAGGGCTCGGGCCATGCAGCGGGATCTTCTGTGCACAGTTTCCGGAGATCTTTGCGTTTTCTTGTCTCCGTGGCTGCGGAACCGTTTCCCAGAGCGATCAGTGCAAAAATCTGCTCATCTGTTTTCAGATAGGAGAGGAGTCTTTTTTTCTGAAAACCGCTTGTCATCCAGCAGCTTTTCAGGCCAAGCCGTGTCACATGAAGGACGAAAAGTTCACCGCAGAAACCGGCAAGCATCTGATTTGAACCGGTCATACTGCCCGAGAGGACAGCGACCGTGGTGCATCCAGCGACGCGGCCGAGGGAGAGGAATGTTCCTGTAAAGAGGGACTCGGACACGCGAAGAAGGGTAATGCGGATACCCGGCAGGCTGATTTTGCCTGCCAGGTACGAAAGGGCCGACCAGTCACTGAGTGTAAGCGGGGATGTGAAATTATGGCAGGAATAGCGCTCAGATACAGCCAGGGCGAGGGATGGCTTTTCATGGGCAGGAACAGGGAATGTCATATTCCGTTCTCCAGAGGCTTGACATGCACCTTGCCGAGAACTTCCCCGACAGCTTCGTGCAGGACAAGATCGGCTTCCTGGTCCATGGCCGTGGCAGCTTTATTGATGAGGACAAGGTGAGAACCGCGGAAATAACGAAGGAGCCCTGCAGCCGGATAAACGGTCAGACTGGTTCCTGCCACAATCATCAGATCGGCACCGGCTATAGCTTGTATCGAATGCTTCAGCACATCTTCGTCAAGGCCTTCCTCATAGAGCACAACGTCCGGTTTGATCCTTCCGCCGCAGCTGCAGGTAGGGACCGAAAGGGAGTCCCGGATAAACTCGGGCGGATAAAACTTCCTGCAGACCTCGCAGTGGTTGCGGTATACGCTCCCATGCAGCTCATAGACTTTTTTGGATCCTGCTTTCTGATGAAGGCCGTCAATATTCTGGGTCACAATAGCACTGAGCCGCCCGGCTTCTTCCATTTCTGCCAGTTTGAGGTGCGCCTGATTAGGCTTTGCGTCAAGAGGAAGGAGCTTATCTTTGTAGAAACGGAAAAACTCCTCGGGGTACCTTTTATAGAACGTATGGGAGAGTATGGTTTCCGGCGGGTAATCATACTGCTGGTGGTAAAGGCCGTCCTGGGAGCGGAAATCCGGTATGCCGCTTTCGGTGGATACACCTGCACCACCAAAGAAGACGATGCGCCGGGAAGAATTAATCAGATCTTCTAGGTTAAGCATGGTTGCCTCCAATATACAGGTTGTATAGTTATGTGAATCAGCCCTTGGGAATGCTGACATCAAAATTGGGACTCAATGGCAAGTACAAGAAATTCATGGGATGTTCTGTCCGCAGCGGTGAACGCTTTCCCTCAGCCAGGCAGCGGTCCGGGGTCTCCCGCCTGCGTGCAGCCGGGGTGCCGATCGCTTTTTCCGTCTGTTCAGGCAGCTGGACACTGCAGGCTTAACTGACAAGCGGCCAATCGCTTGCCTGAGCAGCGCGGATCCCGGAAGCTTCCTGCCAGGCTGTGCAGCAGAGTGTTCCCCGCGGATAGCGTTCCATCATTCCGGCAGACCATTCTGCGGCTGAAACCATCTCAGATCAGGCGTGCGGCCCGGAGCCAAAACGGAGCTCGAAGGCCTGCAGAATCGCTTTCTGGATCTCGTCGAGGTAATCAAGCGCAGATGCGCGCAGGGCTTCGGGAATGCCGTAAAAAGCCTGTGCCATACTTCCGGCCATAGCGGCGATGGTATCGCTGTCACCGCCGATGGAAACTGCATTGCGGACAGCGTCTTCAAAAGATGTGGATTCCAGAAAAGCTTCGATGGCCTGTGGGCAACTGCCCTGGCACGATACGTCAAACGTATAGGTCGGGCGGATCTGATCGAGGGTGAAATCAAGCGGGTAGTAATGTGTCTGAACGAAATCCCTGATCTGGTCCTTGTCTGCACCGCTTCTGGCCAGAAAGATGCAGGCAGTGATGGCGCGGGCGCCCCTGATCCCCTCCGGATGATTGTGGGTGACGCTGGTGACGGTATCGGAAAGCGCAAGCGCTTCTTCAAGTGTCCGGGCAGCGTAGGCGCAGGGAGAGACGCGCATTCCGGCGCCGTTTCCCCAGCTTCCATAAGGCTGGGGGCTTTTGAGATGCACCCAATTACTGAAGCGTGCGCCGAAGCCAAAGGGGTACCTTCGTCCCATGTCCTGCATACTCTGGACAACGAGGGTGGAGAGTACCTGATGGTCGGATGTGCACTGTAAAAGCGCCTGAGCGACTGCGAGCGTCATGTTGCTGTCATCGGTCGGATGATTGTATGCGGTAAAAAGATCAAAGTCTTTGGACTTGCAGTTATTGAATTCGAACCGTGAACCTGCAATATCGCCAATAATGGCACCAAGCAAAGGGCATACCTCCTTGCGGCAGACGATGAAGATATATGCATAATAATGATCGGACCGATTTTATCAGATCAGCTCAGTTCTGTAAACCTGACGGCAAGCCATCCAAAGCAAAAGCGCTGAAACCACAGAATGCAATCTGGGTCTGCAGCGCTTTTATTCAGTTTTTGCGGATGCTGGTGTCCCCGTCCACGCAGTGGAAATAGACGGTATCAGGCTCTAGCGTGACGCCATCCTTGGCAAACAGTTCATCGATTGTCAGAAACATGTATCCTTTTTCCATGAGTGTTTCACAGATCTGTCTGGCAGACTCGGGTGTGTGGTCCTTGATGTCATGGCAGAGGATAATGTCCCCGTCCTGGATCTCTTTTTTGACTTTGCTGAGCACGGCGCTTGTTGACTTGCCCCGCCAGTCATACGTGTCCAGGCTCCACTGGATGTAAGGCCAGCCGACCTGCGCCCTGATCATCTGCGGGTAGAGGCCGTATGGCACGCGGTCATAGGTGGCAATGGTGCCAATGGCTTTGAGCATAGCTGCGTCACATTTGTCTTTCATGGCACGGAGCGCAGCCGTGCTGGACTTTGTCACATTGCCGTGGTGGTAGTTGTGGTAACCTACAGCATGCCCTTCGTCATGTTCGCGCTGGACAAGATCGTCATAGGCGGTGATCCTGTTTCCGATGACAAAGAATGTGGCACGGCACCCTGTAATCATCAGATTCTGAAGGGTAAGGGTGGTGTTGGTGCGGACCGGGCCATCATCAAAAGTCAGGGCACAGGTCTTATAGTACGACAGATTGTCGGTTTCCTTCTGGGCCACTGATGTCATGTACGGCCGGATCTCAGGGTACATAAGGGTAACTTCCATCAGGGAGTGATGGGTCGGGTAGAGCAAAGAGGCGGGATAATGCAGGACGAGAGAAAGACCGTGCAGAGAAAAATCAGCGGACATCAGGGATTCCACGGAACATAATTCATCCACAACGGCTTCATCAGCATACTCACCTGGAAAATACTGGGTCAGGCGGCTGCGTACTGCATCGGAAAGGATCCGCCAGGCATCGCTGCCGGTGGGGAAAATATCTGTGAGATAGATCCTCTCACCGGTGAGCATGTCATAGGTCCTGGTTGTCAGCTCCTGGCCTGTCAGGTCACGGTGATAGGTTGTCCGCGCCTGTACCACAAAACTCATCCAGCTTAGTCCTGTACGGCTGTAACGGACCTCGATGTCGACCCGGCTGTTGACATTTGCGCTTCTGCCGGCCTGGGGAAGCGAAGGTCCGATTCTGGCGGCATATTCGTCCTCTATGGCGCGGATCTGAGCGTCCACACTGTCAAGGGCCGTATCGACGGTCCATAAGCGGATCACACTTTTGTTGGCCTGCGTCTGATCGATCTTGTCCATTTTGACCCTGTGGCAGTCCTGAAGGGTCTCAGCGCCAGCGGACAGGGAGAGAAGAAGAAAGACGCCCAGCAGAAAAGCAAAGAGCTTAGGCATGGTCATCACCATCAATCAGCTGATCGAGTACAGACGGGGAAAGTTCATCCATGGCATTGAACACGTCCACCAGCTCGTTGAAAAGGGCGGTATCCGTGACACGGTCAAAACCAGCTTCTTTCCCGTCCTTCATATCGATGTGAAGGATCATGATTTCATAATCGTCATCGTTTTCCTGCGGACCGACAGGGTGCAGAAAAAGGTAATATTCCCCTTTGTGTTCAACGGTTCCATGGTATTCAAAATCCTGAGGAACGCCATTTTCATCGTGAAATGTCATGATATCGAGTTCTTCCATGAATCAGACCCTCTTTCTTAAGGTTCCCGGTGCGCATCGAGATAAGTCTGGAGAATGACAGCGGCGGCCACCTTGTCCACATTTTTTTTGCGGTTTTCGCGGCGCATATGGTCCTCCAGCAGGGCTTCCTCGGCGGTGACCGTGGTCAGCCTTTCGTCCTGATAATAGACGGTGAGCCCATTTTTTTCAAGCTGTGCACACAGGTCTTTTACTTTTTTGGCCTGGAACCCCTCTGAACCGTCCATATTCAAGGGGAGACCGGACACGACCAGTTTTGTGTCATAGCGTTTGCAGATTTCCAGTATTTTTTTGGTATCAGGTCCCCATCCGACTCTTGTGATCACTTCGACCGGGTTGGCGATCAGCCGGGTACGGTCCGACACGGCCACACCAATCCGAACGTCTCCAATGTCAAGACCTACAAGCTGTTCGTTCATAAAATACCCTCCAGAGCAGATGCGTGACGTCCGATGACTGCCAGAGAAGGCTTATGGGAACAGATTTCTCTGGCAAGCTCCACGACTTCATCCCTTGTGACCCCTTCTATGGTTTTCAGTGTATTTTCTGGCATATATTCCATGCCGCGTATGGTCATGGCTTGCCCCAGGCTCATCATTCTGGAGCCGGAACTTTCCAGTCCCATGAGAAAGCTGATGCGGAGCATTTTCCGGTTCTGTTCAAATTCCTCCTGGGAGACCCCGTCGCTGGCGAGACGTTTCATTTCATGATCCATTTCCCTGAGCACATCCGCGCTGTTGTCGGGAGAAGCTGCGGCGTACAGGCAGAAAGTTCCGTTCCCTTCCACCGGCGAGTGATAGCTGTAAACGGTGTAGGCCATGCCGAGCTCTTCACGGATCCGCTGGAAAAGGCGGGCGGAAGCGGATGCGCCGATAATGGAAGAGAGAATTTCCATTGGAATCAGATGACTGTCTCCATAGGGGTACCCGGGGTACCCAAGAAGAATATGCACCTGTTCCAGGTCACGCTCAAGGGTACAGAACTGGCCGTCCCGGACCTGAAGGGAGGGGACGGGCTGGAGGCAGGACTTCCCTGTCCAATCGCCAAAAACACGGTCCACCTCGCTGCGCAGCACATTTTCATCAAAGGAGCCGCATACAGCGATGACACAGCGGTCGGGAAGGTAGTGCGATGCCCTGAAACGGAGCAGGTCATTCGGAGTGTAGCGGTTGATCTGTTCCCTTTTGCCAAGGATAGGATGGGCCATGGTAGTATCCGCAAACTGGTACTGGGTCAGTAGGTCTGCTATATAAGACTCCGGATCATCCTCATCCATGGCAATTTCTTCGCAGATCACGCTTCTCTCTTTGATCATTTCCTCAGGGAGAAGGGAAGGGTAAAGGACAAGGTCGCCTATAAGATCGAGAGCCTTGGGCAAATCTTCAGAGATGACGCGATTGTAATAGCATGTATGGTCTTTGGTGGTGCACGCGTTCAGCTGCCCCCCGAGCAGATCCGTTTCTTCAGCGATGCGGAGCGTGGACCGGCTTTGTGTCCCTTTGAAGGCCATATGCTCCATAAAATGGGCAAGACCTTCCTCCTGAGGGGATTCCATCATGGAGCCGGTATGGAGCCATACCCCAATGGAGACGGTTGATGCATCCGGACGTGATTCTGCCAGTACGCGCACACCATTGGACAGGGTAAAACGGATACGGTTGCCATTGAAATTCAAATCGGGTTCCTCCGCTTGAGAAATGAAGAAAAAAGGCAAAAGCCCGCACAGGACAGGCTTTTGCACAAGTTTTACTCTTTGCTTGGACGTCCATCACGGCGAGGTGGGCGGTTGCGGGGGCCACCTTCGCTGCGGCGGGCTCCTTCAGGAGCTGCAGGATACTGGATATCATTGCGGATGAGGTTGATTCTGCCCTGAGCATCGATCTCCGTTACTTTGACCTCGAGCTCATCACCGATTTTCACAACATCCTCCACCTTTTCCACACGGTGGTCAGCCAGCTTGGAGATGTGTACCATGCCATCTTTGCCGGGGGCAAGCTCGACAAAAGCACCAAAGTTCATGATACGGACAACTTTGCCTGTATACACTTCGCCGACTTCGATGTCTTTGGCGATACCCATAATGATCTGTTTGGCACGTTCAGCCCCGTGAATGTCCGGTGTGGCGATGAAAACCTGGCCGTCATCTTCAATATCAATCTTTGCACCGGTTTCAGCGATAATCTTGTTGATCATCTTGCCGCCAGGTCCGATGACATCACGGATCTTATCAGGATTGATCGTGAACTGGATAATGCGCGGTGCATAGGGGCTGAGCTCTTCGCGGGGCATCCCTATGGTATCGAGCATGATCTTGAGGATGTAGAGCCTTCCCTGCAGGGCCTGATCAAGAGCGCGCTTGAGGATGGTCCTGTCAATGCCTGCAATCTTGATGTCCATCTGGATGGCGGTGATGCCGTTCATGGTACCAGCAACCTTGAAGTCCATATCTCCGAGGAAATCCTCAAGGCCCTGGATATCTGTCAGAACAGCTACCTTGTCGGAAGCTGTATCCTTGATCAGGCCCATGGCTACGCCGGCAACCGGTGCGTGGATCGGCACGCCTGCATCCATCAGCGACAAAGTGGAGCCGCATACGGAGGCCATGGATGAGGAACCGTTTGAAGAAAGGATCTCACTGACAAGGCGCATAGCATAGGGGAACTCTTCCTCGGTAGGGATCACAGGAAGAAGAGCGCGCTCTGCAAGGGCGCCATGTCCGATTTCGCGGCGGCCCGGGGACTTGAGACGTCCTGCCTCGCCGGTAGCATACGGCGGCATATTGTACTGATGAATATAGCGCTTGAAATCCTCAGAGCTCAGACCGTCGAGGGTCTGTCCATCGCTGAGCGGTCCAAGGGTGGTAATTGTGAGCGCCTGGGTCTGTCCACGTGTGAATACGGCAGAACCGTGCACACGGGGGAGCACGCCCACTTCACACCAGATGGGACGGATTTCAGTTTCCTTACGGCCGTCCGCACGGATACCCTCGTCGAGGATACGGCGGCGCATGACTTCTTTGTTAAGATAGTAGAGCGCGTCTTCGATTTCGCCTTCACGCTCAGGGAACTGCGGGGCAAGGGCGTCCACAACTTCCTGTTTGGTCTGAGCTTCGCGGCTCTGTCTCTCGTAACGGTCAAATGTATCGAATGTCCAGCGGCACTTGTCAAGCGCAAAGTCGCGTACAGCGGCCTTGACATCGTCACCGGTGGAATGGAGCGGGACAACAGCCTTTTCCTTGCCGATTTCAGCAACGATCATGTCCTGGAAGGCGACGATCTTTTTAATAGCCTCATGGGCAAACAGGATGGCGTCAAGCATAACGTCTTCACTGAGTTCGTTTGCACCGGCTTCAACCATCATGATGGCTTCTTTGGTTCCGGCCACATACAGGCTCAGGTCAGATACTTTGCGCTGTTCCTCATCCGGCATAAGGACAAATTCGCCGTTTACACGGCCGACATGCACAGCACCGGTCGGGCCATTCCACGGAATGTCGCTGACAGCGATAGCAATGGAGGAACCGATCATGGCAGGGATCTCGGGCTGCACGTCCTGTTCCATGGAGAGGATCGTGACGACAACCTGAACGTCATTGCGCATGGACTTGTCAAACAGAGGACGAAGGGGACGGTCGATGAGACGGCAAGTCAGAGTGGCCTTATCAGTGGGACGGCCTTCGCGTTTGATAAAACCGCCGGGGATCTTGCCCACAGAGTACTGCTTTTCTTCTACGTCGACGGCAAGAGGGAAGAAATCAACACCCTCACGCGGTGTGCTTGCCATAGTGGCGTTGACCATAACAACTGTGTCACCGAGATGGACCCATACGGACCCGTTGGCCTGACCGCAGTATTTGCCGAATTCAAGTGTGAGCGTCTTTCCGGCCAGGTCCATGGAATACGATTTGTAATCCATTTACAAACTCCTTTTCTGGGGCATTGCCCCGGTTCGCGCCCACGGATGCTTTCATCTGAAAACCGACCGGTTTTCAATTGAAAACAACCGTTGGGCAGAAAGAGAAGGCCGCCGACAATCCTTGCCGGCGGCCAGACTACCAGTTCCGACAGACCGTCAGCGTTACTTGCGCAGGTTCAGACGAGCGATCAGGGTACGATAGCGCTCGATATCGGTCTTTTTGAGGTATTCCAGCATGCCACGACGACGGCCAACCATGAGCAAGAGACCACGGTTGGAATGATGGTCATTCTTGTTCTGCTTCAGGTGCTCGTTGAGGTGATTGATGCGTTCGGTGAGAAGGGCAATCTGCACTTCAGGGGATCCTGTGTCGCCAGGATGCTGGGCATAAGCTGCAATGATTTCGGACTTGGTCATGGTTCTTTCCTCCATTTTTTCTTGCGGCGGGCACCCGCTATAATCGCCACAGACACAGAACGCCGTCGGAGTGAGCGGCTGCCCGAGCCTGCGGTTCAAGCCCGGAGCGTATTCTATCAGAAAGGAAAACGTTTGTAAACGGATAAAACAAAAATATCAGAGGATGAAATGATGCAGGACAGGATGATTCTGATGGACGCGGGAAGATTTCAGCGTGAATCACAAGGGGAAAGGCGGGAGCCAGTCCTGTGCAGATGGGCAGAAAAACCCAGTTACCTTGCTATAGCCGGTGAAACATGATAAAATCCGGCCTTGCAAAGCATTGCGGAAAGAGTGCAGTTCACATGCCTGCATGACGCAGAGATGGATTGTGTGGGGCGGAGCGGTGCATCTGATGTCTTCAGAAGCAATTCAGACGCTGCCAATGTCGTACCGCCGCAGGAATGCTTCTGAAGAGATCACAGCGCACACTTGGGGGCTATTATACGGCTTTCCGTATGGAATGGCGCTTCCGGCTGGCTGACAGAAGCATAAAAGGCAGGAATCTTTCCGAATGCCTGCTGGCGGCACGCAAACCAAAGACAGTTCTTACAGGACGCGCTTATAAACACATGGCATTGCCGTACTGTACAGAAAATTGTCTATTTGCCCGTCAGAACAGATTCCGTCAGGAAAATGTGTTCATACAAAGAGTCCGGGTGTATGCTGGCACCACACCTTTCTTTTGCCTGAAAGCTGCACTGATGATTGACAGGAGCAGCTGACGGGAGCAAACCACGTCTTATCCTTGAATGGAGGGCATTATGCAGATCACCAAGTATATTTTTCCGGTCCATGGTGATGACCGCGGTCAGCTTGTGGCACTGGAAAACTTCCATGAAGTACCTTTTGAGATCAAGCGCGTCTATTATATGTATGATACTGTCGCAGGGGTTACGCGCGGGTATCATGCCCATAAGTCGCTGGAACAGATCCTGATCTGCGTGCATGGAAGCTGTAAAATCCGCCTAGACAATGGACAGGAAAAAGAAACTGTCCTTCTGGACAAGCCCTATGAAGGACTGTATGTGAGCAATGTCATGTGGCGGGAAATGTACGATTTCTCTCCGGATGCTGTGCTCCTTGTACTGGCATCGGAGCTTTATGACGAGAAGGATTATATCCGGAATTATGATGATTTCCTGCATTATATTCATGAGACGGAAGGCGGAAACAGACAATGAATCAGATTCCATTTGCTTCTTTTGTTCCTATGGAAAAAGAACTCGGTGACGCAATAAAGGGTGCTTTCAGCAGGGTCCTGGATCGTTCTTTTTATATCGGCGGACCGGAAGATGAAGCATTTGAGAATGCTTTTGCCGCATACTGCGGAACGAAGTACTGTGTAGGCACGGGGAATGGTCTGGACTCTCTCATGCTCATTCTGAAAGCGCTGGACATAGGGGAAGGGGACGAAGTCCTTGTCCCATCCAATACCTATATTGCCACAGCGCTTGCCGTAACGTATGTTGGAGCTAAACCCGTGTTTGTCGAGCCGGACCTCCGGTACTTTAATCTTGACCCCTCACATCTTGAAGAAACGTTGACAGAAAGAACCAGGGCCATCATGCCCGTGCACCTGTATGGACAGCCCTGTGACATGGATCCCATCATGTCGTTTGCACAAAAGCATTCGTTGTATGTTATTGAGGATTGTGCGCAAGCACACGGCGCTACCTATAAAGGGAAAAAAGTCGGCACATTCGGAGATGCAGCGGGCTTTTCATTTTATCCGGGGAAGAATCTGGGCGCTTTGGGCGATGCAGGGTGTGCTGTGACCAACCATGCAGAGATTGCTGATCGGGTGCGGGCACTTGGCAATTATGGTTCGGATTATAAATACCATCACATATATAAAGGTAACAACAGCAGGCTTGATGAACTGCAGGCAGCGGTTCTCAGTGTGAAACTTCCCCATCTTGACAGAATGAATGAAGCACGCAGAAAAATAGCTGCATACTACCTGCAGAACATGCACAACCCGGAAGTGATTCTGCCGCAGGTGATCAGGGATGTGAGCCCTGTCTGGCATATTTTCGCCGTGCGCTGCAGAAAACGGGACAGACTGGAGGCATGGCTGAAGGAAAAAGGAATAGGAACGAACAAGCACTATCCCATTCCAATGCACCTGCAGCCCTGCTATACAGATTTGGGATTCCACGAAGGGGATTATCCGATTGCAGAGACGATCAGCGCAACGGAGCTGAGTCTCCCGATGTATTATGGCATGACAGATGAAGAAGTGCAGTATGTTGTTGATGGGATCAATTCGTTTCCCGGCTGATTCTGCCCCGTCTGTACGATAATCTACTGGCAACAGAAGGGTGTCTTTCATGCCTGCAGGGCTGCTGTGACCATACAGACAGGGGAAGAAAAGGTCCAGCCGGCGGTTCATAAATTTCTTGTCTTTTACAGCATGATTCGTCATTAATGGGGAATCACTGAGAAATACCATCTTCCCGGTAAAGGCAGTACTGAACACCGGTCTTGTATTCCCAAGCGGCCATTATGCGTCTCATCCAACGGGACCTGGCGTTTTTCCATCTTGCTTTCAAACAGAAAGATGCTTATTTGTGTGATGGTCCGTTTTTTCCTTCTGAATTAACAAGGGTACTGTCCGCATTGGAGAGGGAATCTGATCTATACTATTATATAAAAATGAAGGCCTTTATTTTGCAATGTCAATAAGTTAATCCGAATTGTTGATGTGTGGATTTCCAATGCTTTGGCT
>CAMNGW010000070.1 GCA_946538615.1 uncultured Clostridia bacterium | reverse complement strand
GGAAGTTCGTGTGATTGATGAAAACGGCGAACAGCTCGGTGTCATGCTGACACAGCAGGCTCTTGAACTGGCAGAAGAACGCGGGTATGACCTCGCGAAGATTCAGCCTCAGGCCAAGCCGCCTGTGTGCAAACTGCTGGACTATGATAAGTATCGTTACGAACAGTCCAGAAGGGAACGCGAAAATCGTAAGAATCAGCGGGTCGTCGAAATCAAGGAAGTGCAGCTTTCTGCCACGATTGAGGAAAACGATGTGCTGACCAAGGCCAAGCAAGCCATCAAGTTCCTTGACGGCGGAGACAAAGTGAAAGTATCCATACGTTTCCGCGGCCGTCAGATCACGCACAGCGAAATCGGCACAAAAGTCATGCAGGATTTCGCCGAAAGGTGCAAGGATGTCAGCGTTGTTGAACGCAGACCCACTATGGACGGACGCCATATGATTATGATCCTGGCTCCAAAGTCAGCAAAGGCTTCTTTTGCAGAAAAGAAAGCGAGTCGTGAGGCTGCTGACAAGGAGAAGACAGCTTCTGCAGAAGCTCAGGGATAAGGACTAGCTCACAAGCAAGTGAGCGCAACTAAGGAAGGAGGACCACCCTATGCCTAAGCAAAAAACGCATCGTGGTGCTGCCAAGCGCTTTTCTTTTACCAAGAATGGTATTGTCAAGCATAAGCAGATGAATGCCAACCATCAGGTCAGGCTCAAGACCACCAAGAGAACTCGCCATCTGCGCAGTGACGGTATTGTTGACAACAAGGAAGAAGCCCGTACGATTCATAAGCTGTTGCCCTACAAATAAGCCTTTGGCTGGCAAGGAGGAAAAAAACCATGGCACGCATTAAGAGAGCTGTGAATGCTCAAAAGAAACGCCGTAAGGTAATGAAGCTGGCAAAGGGTTACTGGGGTGCAAAATCCAAGCAGTATCGTGCTGCAAAAGAACAGGTACGTCGTTCCCTTCGTTATGCTTACATCGGACGCAGACTCCGCAAACGTGATTTCCGCCGTCTGTGGATCACCCGTATCAATGCGGCAGCTCGCCTCAATGGCATGAGCTATTCCACATTCATCAATGGACTGAAGAAGAAGAACATTGATGTGAACCGCAAGATGCTTGCAGATCTCGCAGTAAGCGATCCTGCCGGTTTTGCCAAACTGGTTGAGATTGCCAAAGCGTAAAATGATAACCCGACTGCTCAGCAGCCGGGTTTTGTCATGAAAAGAGGATGATACAGGTGATAAAAGGCGCACTCTTTGACCTGGACGGGACGCTGGTCAATACGATTGACGACATAGCCTTTGCCATGAACTATGCTTTGCGCTGCCATGGCCTTGGGGAATATAAAACGGACGAGTATCGTTATTTTGTTGGTAACGGTGCCAGAATATTAGCCCAGCGCGTCACAGCGTCAAGACCGGAGCTGACAGGAGCCGTCCTTTCGGACTATCAGGCTTATTATGGGGCACACTGCCTGATCCGGTCAAAGCCCTATGAGGGTATCCCGGAACTCCTGCAGAAACTGAAGGAAAGGAAGCTGAAGCTTATGGTCCTTTCCAACAAACCGGACCAGGACACGAAACATGTGATATCCCATTACTTTGGCGATGATATCTTTGATCATGTGCAGGGGCAGAGACCGGATGTCCCCATCAAGCCGGACCCGCTGGCAGCCTGTACGGCTGCGCAGGCACTGGGTCTGAGGCCGGAGGAAGTTGTGTACCTTGGCGATACGGCTGTGGATATGACATGCGCCTGCCGTGCGGGCATGCATGGTGTCGGTGTGCTTTGGGGCTTCCGCGACCGGGAAGAACTTGAACAGAGCGGAGCAAGCGACGTGATTGCCAGGCCGGATGAACTTCTGACACTGCCTGTAATGACGAGGTAAGCGTAACAATACCATGTCAGTACAACTTGAAAAAGGTGTATTGTGGTATCGTTACCATGATCGCTTGAAAGAAAGGGGAAGGATCACATGCGGACAAGGATCATGGGCATCCTCATCCTGATGTGTCTTCTCTGTGTAAGCAGTGCAAAGGGAATGACAAAAGCCGGAGGCCTGACGTATGGCGACAAAGGCGATGAAGTTCTCAGTCTGCAGACTGCACTGAGTACACTTGGATACAAGGTGGGCAAGATAGACGGCTCATACGGCGCCTATACGGAAAATGCTGTAAGGAAATTCCAGAAAGATCACCGTCTGAGCGTGGACGGGATCGCGGGAGTGAAGACAAGGCAGCTGATCTATGATCTTGTACAGGGTAAAACGGCTGCCACACAGGTCCCGGCTGCGACACCGGTTCCGGCTGCCGCTCCTGCAGCGCAGCCGGTGCAGGTGCAGACACAGACCAGGGCAGACGGGTCATTTTTTGGCGGCAATTATTCGACGATTTATCCCGGGACAACAGGTACAAGGGTCGTTCTCCTGCAGTCAGCACTCAACCAGCTTGGCTATCCCTGCGGCAAAGCGGACGGAAAATACGGGAGCGGCACGCAGACAGCGGTGAAAAACTTCCAGAAAGCACAGAAACTGACAGCAGACGGTGTGGCGGGGAAAAATACGCTCCGCAAAATGGAGTCCCTCCGGTCCAGTGGAACAGCGGCTCAGAGCACAGCAGCCCAGAGCGCTGTGGTGCCCATCCCTGTACAGACAGCTGCTGCATACAGGAACCTGAACCTGGGGTCCACGGGTGCTGACGTCACCGCACTGCAGAACGCCCTGAAAAACCTCTCCTATTCCCTTTCTGTCACAGGCACATATGACAGCACGACAAAAACAGCGGTCAGGGCCTTTCAGAAGCAGAACGGGCTGACGGCAGATGGGGTAGCGGGCAGGCTGACCCAGGCAAAATTATATGCGGGGAACGCTGTCCCGGCCAGCTCAGGAACCACAGTGACGCCTGTTGAAGCATCTCCGGTCGTATCATACAGCGGGGGACCTTCAAAGAGTGAGATCAGGCTGCTGCACTGGTTCAAGGATATCAAGCCTGCTGTCAGGTCCGGGCAGACGATTCTGGTTTATGACCCGGCTACCGGGATTTCATGGAACCTGCGCCTGTACTCGCTGGGCAGGCACGCGGACAGCGAGCCCCTGACTGCAGATGACACGGCAAAGATGGTCAAATCATTCGGCAATACGAACACATGGAACCAGAAAGCGGTGTACGTGCGGCTCCCCAGCGGTGTGTGGACCGTCGGGTCCACCCATGATATGCCTCACCTCTCGGGGTCAATCAAGGACAACAATTTCAATGGTCACCTGTGTGTCCATTTCCTGCGGGACATGAGCGAATGTGAACAGAACGATCCGAGCTACGGCGTGGCCAACCAGAAAACCATACGGAGCGCATGGAAGGCCCTGACCGGCGAAGAACTTACCTACTGAAAAAGGCTGCAAGTATGCAGCCCTTTTTTGATGGTTCAGGGAACGTCAAAGGTGATTTCGCTTGCCAGTTTGTCATCAAGATAATAGCTTAAACGGTAAGTGCCGCTTGTGGCGCTCCCTGTGCGGACGAGGGTATCCACAAGCTCTGTGATTTCAATGTGCCAGACATCATCCGTCATATATTCCGGTCCATAAACGAAACCGCTCAGGGTGGAACAGCAGCTCCCGTCAGGTGCGATAAGTGCGCATGTCAGGTCACAGGTGATCTCCCGGTCCACCACATAAGTGCTTGTGATCTGGAAATAAAGCCGGATGCCATCATGGGAAATAAAATCAGCAAGGTCCGTAAAAGCAGGCAGCTTCTCTGTGGCCCCGGGCTCAGTATCCGCTTCCGCCCAGGCCAGGTAGGCTTCTGTGTCAAGGAAATCATAATCTGTGGCCTTTTCAGCTTCAGGCAGGGACAGGTTACATTCGAATTCGGGCGGAAAATACTCCACAGAGGAATCACTGAGCCCTGTCATGTCCCGGACAAAAAAGCGGTAGCTCCTCCCGGGGACACAGTGGACGTCGCATTGTCCGCCCTTGATCGTATAATAGGAGTAGAAACTGTTTGCGGTGTCGTACCAGTAAACGCAGTATTCAGTGTCCTGCTGGCCTTCCCATGTGAGGGTCACGCGGTTATGGTCCACGGTGGTTGTGACGGGAAGGAAACCGTCCGCAGCATCCTCGGGCGCCTCCTGATCGGGACTGTCTGACGTGAGACGGGCATAGATTTCCTCGGAGGTAAGGGCAAAATAACGGTTCACACCTTCACCGCAAGAGGCGGTGATCAGGCCGGTTAAGCCTCCGTCGGGATCTGTGATCACAGCGCCGGGGACCAGGCCAGGACCGGCCGTAAGTGTCGCCCAGCTGCTGGTGTATGCCACGTACTGGCACAGGCCCTGAAGAGTAAGGGATGAGGCATTCAGCCCTGTGTAGCTCATATTGTTCAGAGCAAAGTTGGAAAGAACAAGCGGGACACCCGGAAGGGGCTGCTCGGCAATCAGAATGCTGAGGAGACCGTCTGTATCGGAGAAAACCGAGGGCTGCACCATGCCTTCCGGGGTAAGGATCCGGACGGCATCAGGTTCCTTGATGGGGGACGTGGTCAGGCACAGGGTGTCTGAGGCGAATAAAACGCAGGAACCGACGAGGTCCTCTCCCTCATAGAGAGGAAACAGCGGAAGCTCCTCTGAGACAGCTGTCAGACAGCCTGTGAGAAAGAGACAGAGCATAATCAGGAACCGTTTCAATACAGGACACCTCCAACATGATGTCAACGTGAATAAACACCGGTCAGCACTTCACGGATATAGGCGTCTTTTTTGGGGAGATAAGGATCATCGCGTGCGATCTGGGCAGCGAGGCGGTTGTCATAGGGTACGGAGATGATGGTGGAAAGCAGCGGCTTTCTTTCCGTGCCCGGCGTTCCCTCCAGCAGCAGCGCATGGGCATTGGGGACGCCCATGCTGTTCCCCACGCTCCCTGTGTTCATGATATAGCCGCAGTTGAGCGTTCTGAAGAAAGGTCTGTGGCTGTCGGCAAAGATGGCACCCTGAAAAACACCGTCACTGGTGGAAAACAGGGGCTCGAGGGCGTCGCGCGGCGAGTCGGCCTTGAGCAGGTCCGTGACGGGACGGCCATGGAAGAGCCGGAAACGGATGCCTGACAGGGTCAGTTCAGCTTCCCTGGGAAGCGATCTGAGATAAGCCAGCCGTTCTTCGCCGAGCTGGTCCCAGTAATAGGTATCTGCCGGGAACTGTTTTTCACCGATGCCATAGTCCCAGTTGCCCCCAATGACATGCGGGCAGACCTCGCGGACCCAGTCGAGCGTCTCACGGCTCTGGGGACCTTTGCCCACAGCGTCCCCGAGGCAGTAGATATCATCAGGCGAGATTTCCCGTATGACGTTTGCTATGGCTGAAGTTGCGACCATGTTGCCATGGAGATCGGCCAAAAAGAGAATGCGCATGACCCCACTCCTTGAAAGAGAAAGTCCGTTGCTTTGGTGCAACATGCAGACGTTCGCGCACGGCGCGGATGACCCGGAAATAGCAGGGGAAAAGGAATAGATCAGCCATGATCCATGCCGCGGGATTGGCCAGGCTGGCGCCGGTAAAACCAAGCAGGGGCACAAGGAAGAGGGCGACAAGCGTGCGTGCGGCCATTTCAAACACGCCGGCAAACATGGCGATCTTTGTGTACCCCATTCCCTGAATGGAGAGCCTTACAATATTGACGAACAGGAGCGGGATGTAGAAAGCCCCATTGAGCCGGATATAGGTGACCGCCATGTTCATGACCTGAGGGTCGGTATGGCCGTTGATGAACAGGCTGAGCAGGTTCTGACCGAAAAAGTAAATGACGAGGAAGGCGAGAATGGAATAAATGGTGCCGATCACAGCGGTGTCCATAAGCCCTGTGTCGATCCTGTCGATTTCGCGGGCACCCATGTTCTGTCCGGCATAGGTTGCCATGGTTGTGGCGAGCGTATCAAACACACAGGCAAAGAACATGCTCAGCTTGCTCGCTGCGGCGATGGCGGCGACCGCATCCACGCCGAGTCCGTTCACGGACCATTGCACCACAACAGAGCCGATGGCGGTAATGGAATACTGCAGTCCCATCGGCAGCCCGGTAAACAGGAGCTGCTTCATGAGCTTCGGATCAGGCTTGCGCTCGTCCTCGGAAAGGCGGAGCTCAGGAAAGCGGCGGACCATGACAATCAGACAGCCTGCTCCTGAGACGAACTGAGAAATCAGTGTTGCCACAGCGGCGCCTGCCACGTCCATTTTTACAAAGATGATGAGCACCAGGTCCAGGACAACGTTGACAAGGGAGGCCAGAATCAGGAACAGGACGGGCGTCTTGCTGTCGCCAAGGGAACGCAGGATGCCGCTTGCCATATTGTAGAGAATGGTGACCGGGATCCCAAGGAAGATGATCCTGATATATGAGATGGCATCATCTATGATACTTTCCGGCGTGTTCATGGCCCTGAGCATAGCGGGGCACAGCAGGGCCGTGAGGACGGCCATGATCAGGCTGAGGCCAGCGCTCAGATAGATGGAAGCAGAGACACAGCGGCGCATCTCATGGGGATCCTTGGCCCCGAAAGCCTGGGCAATCGGAATGGAGAAGCCGGCACATGCCCCCTGGCAGAAGCCGAGGACAAGGAAATTGATGGAGCCGGTGTCCCCCACAGCAGCCAGTTTCGCAGCGCCGAGATATTTTCCGACGATGGCGGTATCGACAAAACTGTAAAACTGCTGGAACAGAAAACCGAACAGGAGCGGGGCTGCAAAGTGCAGGATCAGCTGCATAGGGTTGCCGCGGGTCAGGTCCCTGGTGGAAGTGCGTGTCATAGATAAGTCCTTTCACGATACAATACATACTATAGTATGCGCGGGAGTTTTAGCACAAACCGTGAAAGGATACAAGTCCATGATCTGGAGAACAAGATACCAGAAAACACAGGAAATTACAAGGAAAAACACATGTCGGAAACCGGAATTGCAGATGGACATCCGCTCCCTGCCATGGGGACGGTCCGGCTGTTCCTTCAGGCTTTTCAGGGCACACACAGAGAAAAAGAACACTTCCGGCTGGAAGTGTTCTTTGTTTCACATGGGACACACAAGGGGATCAGATTTCCACAGGCGGGTCGTCGTCCCCTTCATGAGCTTCGGGATCATCCTGTTCAGTATACTCCGGATAGGCGGTGTAATCCTGAACCTCATCGTCAGGATAGCCGGCATCCGCATAGAATTCGGGATCCTGCTCCGGCTCAGGCTCCGGCATAAATGTGGTGCCGGGCTGCGTATAGTCGCGTGACCCGCCTTCATTCAGGTGATCCATGGCCGCATCGGACTCGCGCTTGAGCTGGCCGCGCCGCAGGGCAGCGAAGACAAGCAGGACCAGACCGAGGGCGCATAAGGCGATCAGAACGAGGCCTGCTATGCGCAGGGGGCTCTGGAGCGATTTCAGGGTAGCATTCAGATCATCTTCGGTGGGAAGTTCCTTAAGGTCCGGCTGGGGAGGCGTGACGATGGGGGCCTGTGTGGGTACAGGCGTAGGCACAGCCTCAGTGATCCGGAGGATATTGCTCTCAAAAGACTCCCGTTCGCTCAGGCGGTTGGTCACAGAAGCCACGAACTGGAACTGTCCGCCCATGGAGATGGACACATCGCGGGTGAAATCGCGGGTCTCCCCGGCGAGGATGCTTGGGAAGGTGTAGAGCGTGACGCCGGAGGCGGACACTGTGACATCGGAGACATCGATGGTGCTGCTGTTTTCCACATACACCTTAAAGCGTACGGTTCCCGGGACCTGGTAGACCACGTCGCGGTCAGCTTCGGCACGCACATGCAGTGTGATGGCTTCTTCAGGGGGGACCGCAGTGAGCGTCAGGCGGTTGGAAGCGGTTTCGATTTCGCTGTCGTTCCCGTCGGTGGCGACAACCGTGAACTGATAGTCGATGGTATCGGATATCGTAACTTCTTTTTCAAGGGTCGTGGTTTTGCCCGCCGGGGCCGTTTCACCGGAGAAGACGAGGCCCAGCGTGGGGTCCGTGACGGAGATGTTGGTATAATCTGCTTTGCCGCTGTTGGCCAGCTTCAGCGTCAGTTTGGCCGTTTCCCCGGGCGTCCCGCCGCGCTTGTCGGAAGACAGGCTGGCCTTGAGTTTGATCTCACCGTACTTGATGGTAGCGGGTTCTTTAGCGGCCGTTTCGGTCTTGCCTGCGGCGCGGTAGGTGATGTTCGCCTGGCTGGTCAGGTCCTTGCTGCCCATGGTAACGGTGAAGGTATAGGATCCCTTTTCACCGGCGGCTACCTTTTCAATAATTCCCTTTTTGGATGAGATCGCGGCATTTTCGGTGATGGTCACGTCCGTGACATCAAGCGTGCCGGTGTTCACGATATCATAGGTTATGCTGACTTCCTGGCCCTTGCCGGCGGTGGTAGGCGTAATGGTTCTGCCGACCTCGATGGATGCCACTCCGCCGGAATAAGTAATTTCTTTGGAGAAATTTCTGGACTTGGAGACAAGCTCACCTGCTTCATTGTACATGGAATACTTGACTTTGAAGGTGATTTTGCTGTTGTCCAGCATGGTCTGCGTCACATCGATATTGCCGGACCATGATTTGGAGGCGCCGGATTCAAGAACGGGTGCGCCGAATTCTTCAACCTGTTTCCCGTTGGGATAATACAGGGTCACAGGGCCTGGGAGTGTATCATTGCCCACATTGGACACGCGGATGGATACCGTGATCTCCGTGGGTTCTGTAAACGTGTTCTGGCTGACCTGCATGGCCACCCGCAGCGGATTGACCTCATCGGCGCAAGCCAGCGTGCAAAGGCACATTAAAAGCACGATGCACAGCGCAAACCCAATGTGTTTGTATGTCCTGCTGATCATAATATAGTGCGGAAGAACCGCCCCTCCTCCCTCCAGGCCCCCACAAGGGCCGGATAAAGATACGGATTCAATGGTATTCTACATTTTAAGGGGCAGGATTGTCAAGATAATTGCGGATTCCGGCAGGTTTTATGACCGTAACGCTCCATGGGAAGCGAGAAAAAACCAAGAAAAATACAGAATCGGCATTGTCAGCAAGTACCGGACATGCGTATAATACTTGCACATCCGGACCGTCGTGCAACGGCACGGCAGGTGACGAATCAAAATACACAGGAGGATATTTTTATGAAGAAGTTTTTTGCTTTTGTTCTTGCACTCGCGCTGTGCACGCTGAGCGTCGCGGCTCTTGCAGAAACCAATCTCACAATTGCTCATATCGGACCGACGACAGGCGCTGCTGCCCTGTACGGTCTGGCCACGCTGCACGGCGCTGAAATCGCAGTGCAGGAGATCAATGAAAAAGGTGAGTACCATATTACTCTCATCAACGAAGACGATGAGCACAATGTGGAAAAGGCTGTCAATGCCTACAATGCAGCTATGGACGCCGGTGCACAGGCTATTATCGGCAACACGACTTCCAAGCCCTGCGAAGCTGTTTCCGCTATCGCTTTCGAAGAGCGCACCCTGATGATCACGCCATCTGCTTCTTCCGAAGCTGTCATCGAGGGTGAAGACGGCGCCTACAAGGGCAACGTCTTCCAGATCTGCTTCACCGACCCCAACCAGGGCCTGGCTTCTGCAGAATACATTGTGGAACATGACCTTGGCAAAAAGGCTTTTATCATCTACAACAATGCTGACGTGTATTCCATCGGCATCCGCGACACCTTTGTGGCAAGGGCTGCAGAACTTGGCCTGGAGATCGTGGGCGAGGAAGTTTTCAACGATGAGACCACCGATTTCACCGTGCAGGTTTCCAAGGCACAGGAACTCGGCGCTGACATCGTATTCCTTCCGATCTATTACACCCCCGCTTCCCTGATCCTGCAGACTGCCGCTTCCCGTGAATACAAGCCGGTGTTCTTCGGCGTTGACGGCATGGACGGCATCCTTGGCATCGAAGGCTTTGACACTTCCCTTGCCGAAGGCGTCATGCTCCTCACCCCGTTTGTGGCTACATCTGACGATCCTGCTGTAAAGAGCTTTGTGGAAAAGTATGAAGCTGCCTATGGAGAAACACCCATCCAGTTCGCAGCTGATGCGTATGACGCAGTGTATGCTTTCGTGGCAGCAGCCAAACAGGCCGGCGTGACTTCCGAAATGAGCGCTGAAGAAGTCTGCGAAGCGGTTATCCCTGTCATGAGCACCATCACGGTGGAAGGCATTACCGGTTCCATGACCTGGGCCGATACCGGTGCTGTTTCCAAGACGCCTATGGCGGCTGTGATTGAAAACGGCGTGTACGTGATTGACGCAGAATAATCAGATACGTGTTATTCTTAAGGGATGACAGACATGGGCCGGCTCCGGAATATCGGGGCCGGCTTGCCCTGTTATCCGTATATGGACAGGAAAAGTTGCCTGTGTTAAGATGGGAAGGATTGTACAAATACAGAGGAGGGAAGATCCTTGATTTTTCTGGATAATCTGATCAATGGCATTTCTCTGGGGAGTATTTATGCCATCATTGCCCTGGGGTACACCATGGTCTACGGCATCGCAAAGATGCTGAACTTTGCCCATGGTGATGTCATTATGATGGGGGCTTACATTGCGTTCTGCGCACTGCAGTACTGGAATCTTCCTCCTTTTGTGGCGCTTCTTGTGGCTATGGCGGCCTGTACAGTGATGGGCATTGTGATTGAAGGACTCGCCTACCGGCCCCTCAGGCAGGCGGCCAGCCTTGCCGTTCTGATCACGGCCATCGGCATGAGCTACCTTCTGCAGAACCTCGCGCTCATGATCTGGGGCGCGAACCCCAAAAGCTTCCCGTCAAGCATGATCAGCATACCGACGATCTCCCTGTTCGGCGGCGAGCTGAAGGTGGCGGGGGCAACCCTCATCACCATTGCTGCCAACATCATCATCATGGTCGCGCTGACTCTTTTCACGGGAAAGACGAGAACAGGGAAAGCCATGCGGTGCGTATCCGAGGACAGGGGCGCTGCGAGTCTGATGGGCATCAACGTCAACCGCACCATCTCGGTCACCTTTGCCATCGGCTCCGCACTCGCCGCGATTGCGGGCATCCTCCTGTGCTCCTCCTACCCTACCCTCCAGCCGACAACCGGGTCGATGCCGGGTATCAAAGCATTTACAGCAGCGGTGTTCGGAGGAATCGGATCGATCCCCGGCGCCATGCTCGGCGGACTGCTCCTGGGCGTGATTGAAATCTTCGGCAAGGCATATATCTCCACGGAGCTTGGCGATGCCATCGTGTTTGCTGTTCTGATTGTGGTACTGCTGGTCAAACCCACGGGCCTGCTGGGCAAGCCCGTACGGGAGAAAGTGTGAGGTGACAACTGTGACGAAAGCCAAGCAGAAACGTCTGATTTACAACTGTGTGACATTTGCCCTTGTCATCATCGCCTTTGTGGTCCTGCAGTCGATGATTGAGAATAAGACCATCACCCGTGCCCTCAAGGGTCAGCTGATCCCCATCTGCTGCTGGATCGTGATGGCCGTTTCCCTGAACCTGGTCATCGGCATCTCCGGCGAACTCTCTTTGGGCCATGCCGGATTTATGAGCGTTGGCGCTTTCACCGGCGCCATTGTCAGCGGGTACCTCCTCTACGCCAAAGGTGTGGAGAATGAAACGGTGCGCCTGGTCATCGCATTGATAAGCGGCGGCGTAGTGGCCGGTCTTGCCGGTGTGGTCATCGGCGTGCCTGTACTGAGGCTGCGCGGTGACTATCTTGCCATCGTGACCCTTGCCTTTGGCGAAATCATCCGCAATATTGTCAATGTGACCTATTTTGGCATCTCCGACGGGCACCTGGTGTTCAATTTCCTCAAAAAGAACGTGCCGGAAGGCACCCGGATGCTGGTGGACGGGGCGAGCGGTGCCGTAAAGGTGGCCAAGATCTCCACGTTCACGGCCGGTTTTGTCCTGGTGCTCATTACCCTTGTCGTGGTGCTCAACCTGGTCAATTCCCGTTCCGGGCGCGCGATCAAAGCGATCCGTGACAACCGGATCGCGGCGGAGTCCATGGGCGTTCCCGTGACAAAATATAAGATGATGGCCTTTGTTACAGCCGCCGTACTCGCGGGCATGGCAGGTGCTCTCTACGGGCTGAACAGTTCGACGGTTGTGCCCAGCCAGTTTACATTCAATCAGTCCATTAACGTGCTGGTCTTCGTGGTGCTTGGCGGTCTGGGCAACGTGCTGGGGTCTGTGGTCTCAGCCACGCTGCTTACTGTGCTGCCCGAAGTGCTGCGTGCTTTCGCGGACTACAGAATGCTGGTATACGCCATTGTCCTGATCCTGGTTATGATTTTTACCAACAATCCGACGATCCGCGCTTTCACGGGCCGGCTCGTTGCCCCCTTTAAAAAGATGTTTGCCAAAAAAGGCAGTAAGGGAAAGGAGGAAGCGGCATGAGTGAACGCAAACGGCATTCGGATACCAAGATGGTACCGGTTCCCAGCCATTCTATTGTCCCTGAACGCGACCTGGGGCTGCAGCCTGTGCTGGAGACCAGCCACCTGGGGATCGAATTTGGCGGTCTTAAGGCTGTGGAGGACTTCAATCTGGTCATTGGCCGTACGGAGATCGCCGGTCTGATCGGACCGAACGGGGCGGGCAAAACCACCGTCTTCAACCTCCTCACCAAGGTCTATGAACCAACCACCGGCACCGTGCTCATCAACGGCAAGGACACCAAAGGCATGAACATTGTGCAGGCGAGCCGACTGGGCATTGCCAGGACCTTCCAGAACATCCGCCTTTTCGGCAACATGAGCGTGGAAGACAATGTGTGTATCGGTCTGCACAATCAGATCCGCTACTCCATGGCCGAGGGCATCCTGCGCCTGCCGCGCTACTGGAGCGCCGAGCGGAAAATGCACCGCGAGGCACTGGAACTGCTCTCTATCTTTGATATGCAGGACCTTGCTGACGTGCAGGCCGGTTCCCTGCCCTACGGCGCGCAGCGCCGCCTGGAAATCGTCCGCGCCCTGGCCACGAACCCCAGCCTCCTGCTCCTTGACGAGCCTGCCGCGGGCATGAACCCGCACGAGACCGAGGAGCTGATGGAGAACATTATCAAGATCCGCGACAAGTTCCAGATCGCGATCATGCTCATTGAGCATGATATGAACCTGGTCATGGGTATCTGCGAGGGGATCTGCGTTCTCAATTACGGCAAGGTGATCGCCAAGGGCACAGCCGAGGAGATCCAGAACAACCCGGTTGTTGTTGAGGCCTATCTGGGCAAAAGGAAGGAGGAGACGAAGTGAGCGAACGTAAACCCCTTCTTGAAGTAAAGGATATCCATGTCTACTATGGGGCGATCCATGCGATCAAGGGCGTGAGCTTTGAGGTTTTCCCGGATGAGATTGTGACGCTCATTGGAGCGAACGGCGCCGGCAAGTCCACAACGCTCAACACCATCACGGGGCTCCTGCGCCCCAAGCAGGGCAGTATCTGGCTCGACGGCCAGAATGTCACTACCCTTCCTTCCCATAAAATGATCTCCCGCGGCATCGCGCTGTGCCCTGAGGGCCGCAGAATTTTCCAGCAGATGACTGTCCGGGAGAACCTGGAGATGGGCGGGTACATCCGCCAGGCAGCCGAGAACACCTCTTCCATGGAGGAAATGTTTGAGCGTTTCCCCCGCCTCAAGGAGAGGGAGAAGCAGATTGCCGGAACGCTCTCGGGCGGTGAGCAGCAGATGCTGGCCATGGCGCGCGCCCTGATGAGCCGCCCCAAACTGCTCATGCTCGACGAGCCATCCATGGGACTTGCGCCCATTCTGGTAGAGCAGATTTTCGGGATCATCCAGGAACTGCATGAAGCCGGCGTCACCATCCTGCTGGTGGAACAGAACGCACAGATGGCCCTTTCCGTGGCCGACCGTGCCTACGTTCTGGAGACGGGCAATATCACCATGTCCGGTCAGGCCAATGAACTGCTGCACAATGACAGCGTCCGCAGGGCTTATCTTGGCTCATAATGCTTTCATCCCGGTCCTCCGGGATGTTTTTTTGTGCCGGGAAAAAGGAAAACCCTCAGTACAGATCCTGTTGAAATACATGAAAAATGCAGGAAGAAACTTGCGATCCTGCATTTCACGTTATACAATACAAACGCCTCATGGGCGGCGAATAACGGCGTTTGTCAGGCACAATCAGAACAATTCTGGAAGGAGTCCTAAATACCTATGAGCAACTATGCATTGAACATTCTGGAAGAAGTCAAAAAGAAAAATGCAGATCAGCCGGAGTTTGTTCAGGCCGCCACAGAAATCCTGACAACCCTGCAGCCTGTGATTGAAAAGCACCCTGAGTATGCCGCCAACGGCCTTCTTGAAAGATATGTTGAGCCCGAGCGCGTGATCATTTTCCGCGTGCCGTGGGTCGATGACCAGGGCAAGGTGCAGGTCAACCGCGGCTACCGCGTGCAGTTCAACTCTGCCATCGGTCCCTACAAGGGAGGCCTCCGCTTCCATCCTTCCGTCAACCTTTCCATTATCAAGTTCCTCGGCTTTGAACAGATCCTCAAGAACAGCCTGACCGGCCTGCCCATCGGCGGCGGCAAGGGCGGCTCTGACTTTGA
>CAMNGW010000069.1 GCA_946538615.1 uncultured Clostridia bacterium | reverse complement strand
CTCCTCAGAGCCTTTTTTCTTCTCCTCTCAACGCGCAACTTTTCTTTCTGTTTTTGTCCTCATGTGCATTATCCCTGTGATCCACGTGATTGCCCTGTCCCTTTCCGAGAGGCAGGCCGTGCTGTCCGGGCAGGTGACGCTGTGGCCAAAGGGATGGGACATCAATGCCTACCGTTCGGTATTCAATGATGCGTCCATGCAGCGTTCGATGATTTTTTCCATCATACTGACGATTGCCTATACGGTGATGACCATGGTATGCAGCATCCTCATCGCGTATTCGCTCAGCCACAGCTACCTTCCCGGGAAGCGGTTCCTGATGGTGGTCATCCTGATCCCCCAGAGCTTCCACTGGGAGAAGAGCATTGCTGCTGATGCCCAGTACAACACCACGCTCAAGGATTTCCATCGTGAGATTCTCACCCGCTGCACCATGTGCAAGCCTGAGGAAGTTCATGACCTGTTCACACAGCTGCAGCAGGAATACCTCAACCGCGGCGGTCAGGCTGTTATCGACGAGCGCACCGCTGCCTGGGACGAGGCCCATCCGGCACAGTAATCAAAACGGAATCTTAAGCGGCAGTTGCCCGAATAAGCAAGAGGAGAATGTGCGTATGCACATCCTCCTCTTATGTAATGAAAAAAGGAAATGGGGAAGTTACAAAGCCTTCTTCACAGGGAACGGACCATGGTGATGGTGTTCTGGCAGAGACTTTTTCAGAACTTGCGGAAGGCTCAGGGATAATGCCGGACAGATGGCTGCGGCCTGGCGTCTTATTCAGAATAAACCATTTGCCTTCATGTCCGGGTGCATCTCTCTCAGCTGAGCTCGATATTCAGCCATTTCCCCTGGCGGATCCGCCAGTTCAGAAGACGGTCCCGGACAATGGCATCGATCAGGAAGGCGATCCAGGGGGACAGGACGGCAATCGGTACACCCGGCCACAGGTCGGCTAAAGGATAGCAGAACAGCCATGTCAGAGCGGGTCTGAGAATCGAGACTGACAGCAGAGCGCATATGGCGACAAACCGGACGTCCCCGGCGCCGCGGAGCACACCGGACTGGACCACACGGCCAGTCTGGGGGATCATGGCGATGATTGCGACAAAAAAGGACAATGTAACGGCGTGGATGATTTCTTCTTCAGAAGTGAACAGCATAGCCAGCTGACGGCTGAACACTGAGATGACAATCATAAGGAATACAGCCACGAACAGGCCGATGCGTGAGGCTGCCTGTGAATAGCCCAAGGCATGGTTCTTGTTTTTGGCCCCCAGGCTCTGGCCTACAAGGGAGGTGGCAGCTGTGCTCACACCGTCGCCAAGCGTAAAGGAAAGCGAGGTGACCTGCCCCACAATCTGATAGGCTGCAAAAGCGTTGGTTCCGATGCCTGCGATCAGCCTTGCGAGAATGAGGAAGCCGATGCGCAGACACGTGGCTTCCACCATGGAGCTGGAGCCCACCCGGAAAAGACCGCTCAGTGTGGGAATGTCAAAACGGGGCAGACGAAGGTGGTAATACCCACCGCTGCGTGTGGCTATGTACACACAGATCAGGCTGGCCGACACGGTGCCGCATGCAGTCGCAATGGCGGCGCCGCGGACCCCAAGGGCCGGGAAGCCCAGGTTGCCATTGATGAGCATGTAATTCAGGCAGACGTTGATCAGATTGGCTGTTATGTTCGTTACCATGGTGATCCTTGTCTTGCCTATAGCCCGCATGGCGGCACAGATGCACAGCTGCCAGCACTGGGGCAGGAAAGCCAGGGAAATGATCCTGAAATACGCGGTGCTCAGTTCAATGGTATCCTCGTTAGCCCCGCCGAGCTTCATCAGCCAGTCTGCTCCGAAGTAGCCAAGCAGCGTCATAAGAATACCGATTGCCGTGATGATGCCCAGGGACTGGTTCAGACATTCGTTTGCCCCGCGCTGGTTCCCGGCACCTTTCCGGCGGGCACACAGTGCTGTTGTCCCGATACACAGGGCCTGGGCAAAAATCAGCATGATCATTCTTGGCTGGCTCGTCAGACCAACTGCGGCAATCGCTGCCGGGCCAAGCGTGCCCACCATCATGGTGTCCACAGAACTGATGATGCTCATCAGGGCACCTTCCACTGTGGAAGGCCAGGCAATGGATACTGTATCCTGATACAGTTTCTTTGTCACCTGCTGGTCCATCGGGCGGCCATCCTGGTCCCTGACGGTCAGCAGTTTATGAAGCAATTCCATACAAGCGACATCCCCATCCAAAGACAGCCGTCTACACTGACGGCAGTCCGGTTATCATAACACACAGACGCCAAGCCTGCAACGGAGAAAAGAAGCGGCGGCAAACAGGGAAAGGTATTTCCGGGTCCTGGAGTGTCCGGGCATGACACGATGCTGAACTTCCCTTGGACAGATGTGCGAGAGATCCATCCGGGTGCAGGTCCATGCTGAAGGGAGCGCTGAAAAAGGTACTGAGGCATGTAAGAAAGGAAACGAGGCCGCAGTGCCGGACAGACGCAGGACGGGGCACAAATCAAAAAGCAGCCTTTCTGCAGGCTGCTTTTGTCAGCTCAGGATTGCATGCACTGACGGTACTGCTCCGGTGACATGCCCACTTTGGCTTTGAAGGCGCGGTAAAAACTTGAATAATCTGTAAAACCGCACTGAAAACAGGCTTCCTTGGGTTTGGTGCCGCGGCGGATCATTTCCTGGGACACAAAGATGCGCCGGATGATCAGGTACTGATGCACCGAGATGCCGGTATATTTTTTGAATTCCCGGAGGAGATAGTATTTGCTCACATGGAAGGAACTGGCAAGATCATCCAGGGTCAGCGGTTCTGTCACATGCGAATTGATGTACCGGATCATATCACCCATGCCTCTGCTGGTATAATTCTGAGTGATCATGTCCAGGCTGGTCATCATGTTCAGGGCCTGGACAAGGAGAGTACAGAACTGGTAACGGTTGATGAGTTTTTCAGCGGGCCTGTGCAGATCGGGACCGTCAATCACGTCGTCGGCCATGGAAATCAGTCTGGAAAAGTCCTTTTTATCCACATGAAAATGATAATGTTCGTTCCGGGATTGCTTTCTCATTGAATGGGAATACAAAGTACGATTTGAACCTTGGCTACTCTTTTCCGGCAGTTGATTCAGCCCGGAATTTGGCAGTGGAACGTAGCTGCGGAACCTGCAGCCACATGCTGAAGAGCGGCTGGGGGATGAAATCTGCGGGATTGAAACGCCGGGTTTCCTGCAGCTGCAGGCGTGGGATGCTGCACAGGCGCAGGGAAGTGTTTTACAGATGAAGTCAGACCCAGTGTGAAATATAGAAGTCAGACCCAGTGTGAAATATAGTCTATGAAGCTGTTTGCTTATTCATTGTGCTTTTGAAAGAAGACTGGCACGGATATCTTTTGCATGCCTGAGTTCTGTCTCTTCGGTCATGCCCCATTCGTTTTCAAGCAGGTCAACAATCCGGTCATAGGTCTGTGCCGCCTTTTTGTAATTGCCCTGAATTTTCCAGATGTCTGCAATGCCCATCAGAGCATCCTGAAAACGAGGACGCTGCGTATCGTGATCAAAGGATTTTTCATAGCAATCAATGGCTTTATCATAATCGCACTTCTCAGCGTAGTATTGAGCCGCTTCAAACAGTGCACCATCATTGTCGGGATCTGCCATCAGCATGTCTTCTATGATTTCGTCAGCAGCGGCTTCATCAAAACGCGCCAGAGCGATATGTGCCCGGTAAACCTGGTTCATAAATGGTTTCTGATGATTCAGAACACAGAAGCGATTCAAGACCTTTTCTGCTTCATCGGCCCGGTGATCAGCGATCAGATTATCCATCAAATACAGGTAAGGAACCCATGCATCCGGATGGTTCTTTACCAATTCGCTGTAGAATTCTATGGCAGCGGTGTGATTGGCCATATTCCAGTCCCAACAGGCATGGCCCTCAGCCATGTTCAAAAGCCACTGGCAACCTTTCTCACCGGGAGACATACGGATTGATTCTTTAGCCCAATGACGGACCTTTTGTGCATAAGAAAACATCCGGTGCCAGTAGAGGTTAGCCAGCAGCGCTGTTGCCCGTTTCCTGTTCCCGCTGTCTGCAATTTGTGTTTTCAGATATTCCTCATACTCCCGGAAAACGTCCTGAGGAAGCTCTTCCTCCACATCCATGCGGTTTTCGATGCGGTTGAGACGCTGTTCGGAAGTCAGATCGAACAGATCGTCGATGCTGACGCCGAAAACTTCCGCCAGCAGGGGCAATGCTGAAATGTCAGGCATAGCCACAGCATTTTCCCACTTTGATACGGATTGTGCTCCGACTCCGAGCTTTTCTGCTAACTGTTCCTGTGTCAGTCCGGTCTTAAACCTCAGTTGTCTGATTTTCTTCCCTAACTCCATAAGTCATCCCTCCTAAGGAAGTGTTTGGGTCCTGCTTACGGACTCATTATAGAAATGGGCATCTGAAAAAAACATAGCCCAGATTTCGAGTAAACTTGCCTGTTGGTGGAGTAAATAAGCCGAAAATGCAAGTTAAATCCGGCCGCCCTTTGCATGGCTGCCAGCAGGATACTATTATATCCTTGTCACATGAACAGGCACAAAGGAAAAGAAGGTGAACATGTGGGCTGGAACCATGCGCGGACTGGGACCCATGCTGGCACTGAAATCCAACGGGATTTTGCACAATATGTTCTCCAGTCAGCCAGCGCACTGCGGTCCTTGCTGGGGGACGGATTCTTTCACTGGCCAGTATGCCTCCGGCGGGACGTCCTGGTGTGCAGACGTGGAAGTGCGGAACGCGGCCCCGAGATGAAGTAGGCCCTATCTTCCGGTCCGGCGAACAGAAATGAATTGATTTTATGCTCCGACGGGAACATAATAGGAAGGAACAAAAGGGTCCCCATGCGTAGCCGCCAGACAGCTGAACTGGTCCGCAGCACAGAAAGCAGTCACCGGCCGGACAGGAAGCCGGAGCCTGCTTTACACATTGAGCCTCCACCGCGGACCGGATCAGGCATATGGCGTATCCCTGACAGGAACGGAAGGAAAACGGAGGCTGAGAGCCCCATACCTCTGTGCGTGCCCAATGAGGTCAGGACCGTCAGTGACTGGCACTTCATCTGCAGATGGTTTTGTCTTCCGGGGTTTCCATTACGGTTCCGTCCCCGTGGTGACGGAGCCATGCTCACACAGGCTGTACGTCTTTGCTGTCTGTCATACAGACGGGTTCCTGGAGAAATGCGGGAAAGGAAACAGATGATATGAGAACATATGAATTTGATGCCGTAATCCACGCTGATGCGCAAAGCGGCGGCGCATATGTCGTTTTTCCGTGGGACATCCGTGAGGAATTTGGAAAAGGACGGGTGAAGGTCCACGCCACGTTTGACCAGGTCCCCTATGACGGGAGCATCGTCAACATGGGTGTCAGAAACGAAGAAGGAAGGATCTGCTACGTGATCGGGGTTCTGAAAGCCATACGCAGCCGGCTTGGCAAAGGGGACGGGGATTCTGTCCATGTGACGATCACGCAGGCAGAAGGTGGAAAGCCATGACGCCCGATGAAATGATGTTTTTTGACGGCCATCCATCAGCGTTCCCACTGTACGAAAAGCTTAAAGAATGCATTCTGAGGGAAGTCCCGGGGGCACGTATTGAGGTCAAAAGGACACAGATTTCTTTTTTTGCGGAATATATGTTTGCTGCGGCCTCCTTCGCTCCGGTCCGCAGAAAAAAAGAACGCCCGGAGCCTTTCCTCACTGTGAGCTTTGGCCTGCCGTGCCAGGTCGTATCACGGCGCATTGATGCGTCGGCGGAGCCCCGTCCCAGCCGATGGACCCATCATGTTATGA
Source organism: uncultured Clostridia bacterium (assembly GCA_946538615.1). Lineage (GTDB taxonomy): Bacteria > Bacillota > Clostridia > Christensenellales > Aristaeellaceae > UBA2943. The sequence continues at coordinate 8,709 of CAMNGW010000069.1, read as the reverse complement.
TCGGCTCCCCGCAGGATGTGGACGAAGAGCTGATGGGATGGATCCGGGAAGCAGCACACTTTGCCTCCGGAAAGCGGTAAGCAGACAGGGAAAACCGCGGCAGGGCCGAAAGAGACAGTGGGGAGCAGTGCCGCATTTCCGGTATATGATCCAATACTATGTTGAGGGAGAAACCAATGACGAGAGACAAGCAGAATGGATCCTCCCGCCTGCTGACTGTACCTGAATGCATGAAAGCAGTTCAGGAGATACGGCAGAAGCGGGACAGCATACTTCAGTGCTACATGGCGGGCGAGGCGTCTTTGCAGGAATGCCTGACTGCAGTCGACAGCCTGGCACCTTCAGCCCGTGGGTTTCCGTCGCTGTATGCTATGCTTGCCAGACCATGGACACAGGAAAAATGGGAAAGGCTGCAGGATGACTACAGGCTGTGGAAGGCCGGGGAAAGGTGCCAGAGCAGACGGGGAAAAGAATGGCTGAAGGAAAAAGTGTGTCTGACAAAAGGACCGGCAGAAGACATCGACGGGCTGAAAAGAAAAATCTCAGCAGTATACAGGACAGAGGAAGACTTTGGCAGACCCTTCCTGCCGGAAGGGGAAAAATGCGTCATACAGGACGACGTTTCATCTGATCCGGCCATGAAGGAACTTTTCTTTACCCTGATGAGCCTATTGCTGGTACCGCTTTCCGACTTTGCCTGCGGGAATGGGCAGGAAGAAATCCCCCATGCATACGGGTGTGTCCAGGAGATCTTTTTCCGGTGTGTGGATGACGGCGGATTGTTTGGGGAGACAGATCCGCTGAATAAAAGGTACACGCTGGTGGATGAAACAGGCACTGCGGCACACTTCACAGTCAGGGGATACGGGTATGGGTACGACGGGACGCTGTATTATCAGGGGACAGGCTATGTTGCTGATTATATGCAGTGCATGGACCATGACCTGAAAATTGCCCTGATCGGAAAAAACGGGGACCAATTCCGGATCATACCTGCCCTTCTTAATGAGGAGGACAAAAAAGCATATCTGGAATCCCCGAGATGGAGACCCTATTTTGAACACCTCAGACAGAATGAGCGTTACAGGGAAAGAGAGCATGTTAAGCAGCTGACAGCACAAATGGCAAAGAAACCGGGCACCTGAGGACAGTTCCGGGACACCAGTACACAGGGAAGGGAGAGGACACATTGGACCGCACATACATCGCCATTGACCTCAAGTCATTTTATGCCAGCGTTGAACTGGCGGACAGGAAGCTGGACCCGCTGACAACCAATCTGGTGGTGGCCGACGACAGCAGGACCGAGAAAACCATCTGTCTGGCTGTGTCCCCCTCTCTGAAGGCGTGCAGGATCTCCGGACGTGCCCGTCTGTTCGAAGTTGTGCAGCGTGTAAAGGAAATCAACGGGGAGAGACTGAAAAAAGCGGTAAGCCTCGGCCTTCTGCCAAAGGATCCCGGAAGCGGGAAGTACCATTTTAGCGGATCATCCTGTGACGTCAGAGAACTCGCTGAAGATCCCACCCTGGAACTTACCTATATCATTGCCCCGCCGCGCATGAGGCTCTATGAGGAAATCAGCACGAAAGTATTCTCAGTGTATATGAAATACGTCTCCGATGAGGATATTCATGTCTATTCGATTGATGAATGTTTCATGGACGTTACAGCGTATCTTCCGGCATACGGCATGACGGCCCATGAACTGGCCATCACCATGATACGCGATGTGCTGAACACAACGGGCATTACCGCCACGGCAGGCATAGGAACGAACCTGTACCTGGCTAAAGTCGCCATGGATATTGAAGCCAAGCATGCCCCTGCCGACAAGGACGGGGTGCGGATCGCTGAGCTCAATGAGAGAACGTACCGGGAAAAACTGTGGTGCCACAGGCCGCTTACGGATTTCTGGCGGGTCGGCAGAGGAACGGCGGAGAGGATCGCTGGACTCGGGTGCTTTACCATGGGCGATATTGCAAGGCTCAGCGAAAAGAATGAGTCGGTGCTCTATGATGCCCTTGGCGTGAACGCAGAGCTGCTGATCGATCATGCCTGGGGCTGGGAGCCCACTGAGATAGCAACCATCAAGTCATATAAACCTGAATCAAACAGCATATCCAGCGGGCAGGTCCTCATGGAGCCGTATGATGCAGAGAAAGCCAGGCTGATTGTCCGGGAAATGACGGAACTGCTGGCGCTGGACCTTGTGCGCAAGAAAGCTGTCACCAGACAGGTGGTACTGACCATAGGGTACGACCGCACCGCCATTGTATGTACCCATCATGGGAAAAACGGGGATGAATATACAGTGGCAAGGACGGGGAAGGTTTTTACCGGGAAAGTGAAGCTTGATCCCTATGGCCGCCCCGCACCCGAACATGCCCACGGTACGGGGAACCTTGAACATTACACTTCTTCCACAAGAAAAATCATGGCTGCAATGATGGAGGTGTATGACAGGATCATTGACCCGGACCTGACAGTCAGACGGATCACGGTGGTTGCTGCCAACCTCATCCCGGAGGACGAAATTCCCCAGGAAGCACCGGAACAGCTGAGCATGCTGGTGGACTACGATGCGCTTGAAAAGCAGAAAGAAGAAGAGAAACGTCTGGATGAAAAGGAACGGAAGCTGCAACAGACCGCCCTCATGCTGCAGGAGCGGTTCGGGAAAAATGTCCTGCTGAAGGGAATGAACCTTCATGAGGGAGCCACCACGATCCTGAGGAACGGTCAGATTGGCGGGCACAGGGCCGGGACGGACACGAAAAAACAGGAGGGGGAAGAAAAAGATGGTAAAAAGCATATCCGGCAAGGAAAATGACCCGAGATATGTCTATGCGGATATCATTGATCATCCGCACTGGCAGTCGCCTGTTTTTCCGCACATGAGCCTTTACGACCGCGCTGCCCAGTTTTCCCCCTTTGCAGCACTTACCGGGTATGATGATATGGTCAGTGAAGAGGCCAGGGTGGTAGACCGGAAGATTGAGCCCGGGGACAGTGAAATGGAGCAGATGAACCAAATGCTGAGACGGATCGCAGATGGACTCGCAAGAGGGGAGCACCCCAGGGTCCGCGTCACGTACTTTGTGCCGGACCCGCTGAAATCCGGAGGACGGTACGATACGGTCACGGAAAACGTCAGACAGATTGACACACTCCGGGGAAAGCTTGTTCTGACAAGAAAAGAGGGCTATGCGGGCACTTATGCGGAGATCAGTCTGTCTGATATTCTGGAGATCCATGCTGAACATGGACCGTGAAAACCTCGGGGCAGGCGGCGTCAAACGTTTTTTCTGTCCGGTACATTTTCTGCCGCATCTGCGGGCTCTGATCATTTTCCTTTTCCTGCGCCTTCCATGGATGTGTTACATACTGAAGGAACAGCTTCTTTTTTCCTTGGCGGAAGTGCTGGTCAGGTGCCGCATGCATGGAGCGCGAAGGACGGCTTTTGTGCATCCAGTTGCGGGTGTCTGAGCAGGTGTTTCCCGGCATGACGGTGGATGCGTCAGACCCTGATTTGGAGATGGGTTATTGGGATGACAAAACGCAAAATACAAACAGCGGATGATGCTTCACTGAGGGATGAACTGGATGCGGAATATGACGCTTCTTCTCAGGTGCAATTGTGCAAATATGCCCTGATGTTAGCCGGACACATTCTTGAAAAGGTCCATCTTCCGGAGCAGGACCTTGGCGTAATCCAGGAAGGCTTTCTGATGAACGGACAATGGCAGAAAGGAGAAGTCCGCATGCATGATGTCAGACAGATCAGTTTCAGAATTCATAAGCTGGCCAAAACAAGTGAAGATGAGATGGTCAGCACGGCACTGAGAGTGGCTGGCCATGCAGTTGCTGCAGCGCATATGAGGGAGCATGCTATGGTAGCTTCGGATTATGCTGTCAGACTGATCAGTCTGCTGTATCCTGGCAGTATGGAGGAGATAAGGAAGGAACGGCTGTGGCAGATCAGTCAGCTGAAGGAGATCAGGCAGACAGATTAACCGTCCGGTCAGATGAGAGGTGGATGAATGAACAGAAACGTATCCCTGGAGGCCGTGCAAGTAGACAGGAGTCGGACCGGGGAGCAAGGAACAGCGGCTATGGATCGTCTGGGACACGGGAAGCCATCCGGAAGGCAACCTATCTCAGTCTCTCACGGCTTTTACTCTGAAAGTTCCCCGTCTGCATACCAGTCAGTCTGACGGGAAAACGGAAGGGCTGTCTCCGTTTCATTGTGCTTTCCTGGGATGGTATCCGGTGCATCTGAAGTTCTGCTGAGGATGAGGCCGGGCCCATTCTGCCATGCCCTGGGCAAAAAGAATGCCAGTCCGTGAAGACTGGCATTCTTTGCATGAACGGGTACACAAGACGGCAGATCAGTCCGCAAGAGCCTTGTAGAGGTCCATGTACTCTTTTGCGGAATGCTCCCAGGACACATCCTTTTCCATATCTCTTGTGACAATTGCGTCCCAGGCAGCGCGGTTTTCTCTGTATACTTTTCTGGAAAGCTCCACGGTATCCAGCAGGCGGTCCGCATTGTAATCGGCAAAGGTGAAGCCATTGCCTTCGCCAGTGGACGGATCATAGGGCGCAACAGTATCTTTGAGCCCGCCTGTTTCGCGAACGATCGGAACGGTACCGTAACGCATAGCGATGAGCTGGGTCAGACCGCAGGGTTCGAACAGGCTGGGAACCAGCAGCGAATCCGCGCCGGCATAGATCTGGTGAGCCAGGCTTTCATCGTAGCGGATGTAGGCACAGACCTGTCCGGGATAGATGCTTTCATAATACCGGAAGGCAGACTCGTAGCGCGGGTCCCCGGTGCCGAGGATCACGACCTGTGTGTCCTCATCCATCATTCTTGTGAAAATCGCATTGATCAGGTCAAGTCCCTTCTGGTCGGTCAGACGGGAGATCAGGCCCAGCATATATTTGCTCTTGTCCACCTTGAGCCCAAGCCTCTCCTGGAGAGCTTCCTTGTTGACTGGCTTTTTCTCCAGCACGTCTTTCTCGCTGTAGTCAGCCTTCAGCAGCTTGTCTGTCCTGCTGTCCCACTGTTCAACATCAATGCCATTGACAATGCCGCTGAGCTTGGCACGGTGGTACCACAGATGAGCATTGAGCCGCTCGCCATAGAAATCTGTCTGGATCTCCTGCGCATACGTTGCACTCACAGTTGTGACCCGGTCAGCATAGGCAAGACCGCCCTTGAACATGTTTGCTTCCTCGCCGCCTGTGAGGAACACATCATAATTGAACAGATAGTCAGGGAGACCGCTCCAGTATTTCAGGTGGTCTATGCTGCATATTCCCTGGAACCGGAGGTTGTGGATGGTCAGGATGCTCTTGGCACGTCCCAATGGAGTCGGTGCAAACAACGTGCGCAGATATACCGGCACCAGACCTGCCTGCCAGTCATGGCAGTGGATCACGTCCGGAACCCATTCAAGGTAGTTGAGAGCAGCCAGCGCAGCCTTGGAGAAGAAGCAGTACTTGGGAATATCCTCCCAGAGGCCGGTATAGGGATTGCCCCAGTCATAGAATTCCCGGTTCTCAATGAAATCATAGATGACGCCGTCCATCTCGGCTTCCATGATTCCCACAAAAAACTCCCGTCCGTCCTGCGTCAGGTCCATCATGAAGGAGCCGCGGTGGACCATCTGCTTTTTATATTTTTCTGGTATGCAGGCATAGCAGGGCAGAATTACCCTGACCTGACAGTTCTGACGCAGCAGGGCCCTGGGAAGTGCATACATCACATCTCCCAAGCCGCCTGTTTTGATGAAAGGATAGCATTCTGAGCCGATAAAAGCGACCCGGACAGGTTTTCCATGATTAAGTTCCGGCATATACGGTTCCTCCCTGTTCTTTTCTGGTAAAAAAACTACCATATAGAATATACTCTATTCTCTTCCATTCCTCAAGAGGGAGAGTTTTATTTCGGGAAACAGTTTCTGATAACGCAGCAGAAGTGCGGAAGGCTTGGCGGAGCATGTTCCTGACAGCCTGAAGAAATGAGGAACGTTTTTCTGCAAGCTTTTTTGAGTGGCCCTGTCTCTTGTATGGGAGAGAAGGGGATCCGGATTATTTTGTTTCTGACAGCTTTGTTTTTGACATTGGTTTGGCGGAAAGCCATGGTGAAAAAATGACGGGTATTTCCCCGGATTTCTTTCAGAAAAGACAGGACAGATCAGTATTTCATCAATCTGGTGCCATTTCCGGCTTATTCTTTATTCTGTTTTCGCTCAGGAAATACAGGCGAATGAGTTATATCCATCCTGAAGCAGACGTACACTTTCCTGTCAGAAAATGCAGAGATGAACCTGTCAAATGGTACAAGCCATGTCCGGGCAAACCGAAACGGTAAGGAGGACCATAATCATCCAGAGCGTTCAGGAATGAAATGACCGGAGAAATGGACAGACTTACCGCCATAGCAAAGGGCTGTGAAACAAACTGCGGATAGCCTGAACACGTGAAAGTTCATGTGAACGGAATACAGAGGTGCCACATCGGAACAGGATATGCCTCTTCTTTTAGCGTTAACCATAATTGATGAAGAGAAAAATGCATATATGGACAATTTTTCCGGGAGAATGCTATAATTCTCAATGTCGGTTTGAGATCAGATACTGACAGGGTTCCTTTGACCAGAACAGATTGACGGGGGAACGCATCCGGAGAAAAGTGCGGCGGGGTAAGGGCCGGGCTATTTCAGTATGACACGGCGGTCCCAAGAGGCTGACCGCATTGCGTTTCATGCTGCAGAGAAGACATCTTGTTCCATACTGGGGTCCGTCCGGAAGATCAGACAGTGTATCCTGAGTTCCCCGGCATGGTCAGCAGAGGGTCCGTTCTGCTCAGGCGGCAGACTTCTCAGGCAAGGCTTATTTCATTACAGAATGCTTATGATCAAGATGCAGCAGAGAGAAGATGGTACAAATGAAGCTGATTACTATGCGCTGTTCCAGCTGCGGTGCGAAACTTGAGGTAGATGCAGACAGGAGAGAAGTGTACTGTTCCTATTGTGGAACAAAACTGCTTGTTGAAGATGAATCGGGCCAGGAAACGAGACGAATCGTGGATGAAGCCAGATTAAAGGAAGCGGAAATCAGGCTGAAGGAAGTCGAATATGCCCACGAACGTGAGCTCCGGAAAGAACAGCTCATGAGGGAGGAGAAAAAAGTATTCCTGCTCTCTCTTGGGGTTTTTACCTGTGTTCTGCTTCTCACTGGCACCGTTCCTTCGCTGAGGGGTCTGTTTGCTCCTGCGCTGATCTTTGGCTGCATTGCGCTTGTCTACATGCGCAGCGGTGACAAGAAGAATATAAAGGAACACAGCCAGTTCCTCTGTTCGTCAAAAAACAGGATGGTAGCACTGGTCCTCTGTATTTTCCTTGGGTTGTACGGCGGACATTATTTCTACGTCAGACGATTTGGAATGGGTGTTTTGTACCTGCTAACATTCGGACTGTTCGGCATTGGCTGGCTTGTCGATGTCATCCGGATCGCCTGCGGAACTTTCAGGGACTGCGATGATAAAATAGTAATATGATCCCCGGTGATACTGAAAAACAGCGCTGGCCCGATGGGACGCGGCGCGCAAATATCTGCTCATAAAACAAATCCGGACGTCTTCCCGAATCTCAGAGGAAGCCTCCGGATTTCGCTGTACATGCTGAAAAAAACGGGGAAGCACTTGTGTAAAACGGCTTCCCTGCTTTTTGCGTTTTCCCATACTGAATGACGTCTGACCGGAAAAGGGTTTCAGACTGTATAAAGACTTGTGGCATGAAACCATATCGTTACATGCGCCCACCGCAATGATGTGGCAAAGCATGTGACAGAAGAAGCTGTTTTCCGGAGATATACCGGGTAAAGAAGAACGGAGGGGGATATGCAGTACGGAACGCATATCCATACGATCAGCCCGCAGGGCACATTTTTCCGGTCAGACACTGATGATGTTTTTCCGGAAAACCACAGGACCGGTTCATATCCTCTGCCTTTGGTTTATCTGATATGTCATATGGTTCCCCAAGAGAAAAAAGGAGCAGCTGCATTATTCCAGCAGCTGCCAGCGCTCGTATCTGGTCGCGCCATGATTGTCCTGAGCATCTTTGAATGCTTTTTTATTCAACAGGACCAGCCGCTCCAGTTCCTGCACGCTGTTGTTTATACCAAAAGACTGACACAGCATGTTATATACCAGAACATTAGGATGGTAGAAAGGGTTCATCCATACATCCCTGTCATCCCTTCCTGAAGCCCTGAGAACTGCAGCAGCTACAGCCGGGGAGCGGGATTCTCCTGCCGTGCAGCAGACATACAGGTCTGTAACGTTTTCGGGAAGATGGGCAATGAAGGACCGGATCATTTCACCGTGTTTTTCATTGAAAGCTTCCCCGGAACTGCTGTCTTCAACATCCTGAAAGGAGACCTGGAGAATCTGGCTGTACCCCGTCAGCATCTCCGGTTTGCTATCCCGGTCACCACAGAGTATGGCTGCTGCATATGACTCGTCGTATGCATCGATATCCTTAAAGAATACGCCTGAAGAAAGAATGTGGATCAAATATTTTTTCATCGTTTTCATATGGGTTCTGAAGTGCTGTTCTGTATGTGCCGGCCCATTGAGGATCATGCTGTGACATGCTCCCACCACTTTCCGCTTCGCTCAGAAGTGGGGGCTTCTTGCTCG
>CAMNGW010000068.1 GCA_946538615.1 uncultured Clostridia bacterium | reverse complement strand
TTTCCCAGGTGATGAAGGGCGAGATGGACCCTTACACCAACATGATGAATGTGATTGGCAGCGAACGGTATAAGGTGATCTGCGCAGGCTGATTGGCTGCAGCGGGTCCTTCTCCGCCACCTCACGTTCTGCAGAAACATGACCCAAAACAGAGTGTGTCACACGCTCTGTTTTTTGCTGTCCATGAAGCCCCCTGGCTGAACACAGACAGACAGGCGGAACATGAGAGAATGATCAGATGATCAGGATTTTTGTTGCAGACCTGATTTGGAACTGATATAATATTTCCATACGTGCTGAGACAGAAAAAAGAATATTCTGACTTTGGCCCTTGTATATGAGCAGGAATGGATACCGGAAAGTAGAATTTTTCTAGGAGATTAAGCGGATCGGTCATCTGACAGTTACCCGGCTGATCCTTCCTGTTCGCCTTGTACCTGTTTCAAAAAATGCATTCAGATATGGAGTGGTTGATGTGACGACAAAAGGACCTCAGAGGAAAATTACCCAACTCAACGCTTGGGCTTTTTCCTTTGCATGTGCAATCGGATGGGCAGCATTCATCATGCCTGCTACGGTTTTCCTTCCCCGTGGCGGTATCACGGGTTCCATACTGGCTTTTCTGCTGGGCGGAGCGGCAATGTGCGTCATTGCATTATGTTACCATTATCTTGGAAACCTGTACCCTGAAGAAGGCGGCATTTACCAGCTTGTCAAAAGTTCCATGGGCAGGGACGTGGCCTTTGTGGCGGCATGGGGAATGGGCCTGGCACATATGTGCTGCATTCCTCTGAATGCAAAGGCCATGGCGATGCTGGTGCGTGTACTGCTGGAGGAGATCTTTGGTCTGGACTTTGAAGTTCTCTTTTTCCACTCTGATACACTTCTTCTTGAGGCCCTGCTCATTGTGATTGGCCTGGTCCTCTTTGGCCTGATCAATATCCGGGGCATCAAGCAGACGGCAAGACTGCAGACTGTCGGTGCCATTGTTCTTCTCAGCGGCATTGTGATCATGCTGCTTGCCTCCATCTTTACCACCCGTAAAGGCTTTGACGCTTTTACACCGGCTGTTCCACCGGAAAGCAGTCCCACGATTTCCTTCATGTCCATTTTCCTGATCATCCCTTGGGCCTTTGTCGGCTTCGATTCCCTGTCCAAGGTGACGCCAGAGCTGTCTTTTTCCGTAAAGAAAATCGGAAAGATCATGATCATAGCCGTTGCCTGCGGAACATTTGCCTACATCGCCAACATCCTGACAACCCTTTTCGGTATGCCAGAGGACTTCTCTTCCTGGACAGAATATCTGGACAGTCTGAATGGAAAGGCAGGCATTGACGCGTTCCCGGTGGCTATGGCTGCAAACCACGCTATGGGCCGGGTCGGTACATTCATCTTCTTTGCTTCCTGCATTTCCGCCACGCTGACAGGACTGGTGGGCTTCTCTACATCAATCAGCCGTCTCATGTGCCAGATGGCCGAGGACAATATGCTCCCTTCAGCCCTGGGCAAGATTGACGAGAAACGCGGCACACCGGTCAACGCCATCTGGCTGGTCGTTATTCTGGCCCTTCTGCTTTCTCTGCTGAGAAATTCCTTTGATTTTATCGAAGAGGTTGCCTCTGTGGGCACATCTCTCGGCTTCGGACTGGTGGCTTTTTCAACCATGCGCAGCGCGAAGGCCAGGGGAGACAAAAAATATATGTGGCTCGGGCTTGCAGGGACCGTGCTGAGCCTGTTCTTCCTTGCTTTTATGGTGATTCATGTAAAGGGCCTGAATACAGCCATGAGCTTCAAAGCTTACTTTATTCTTATGATCTGGATCTTCTTTGGCATTGTCAATTTCACCTTCTTCACACGCAACAGGGATAAATCGGAAATTGACCTGGAACACATCCAGACACAGCCATAACAGAGAAAGGAGAAGAAAGTATGCACCGGAAAAGTTCTGACAGTGCGATCCAGCACTGGGATTTTACGCTCCTGGATATGCTGGCCATGCAGCTGAGTTTTCTTGTGGCCCATCTTATTCTGGGGCACGAAGGCTTTATGTACGCCAACCCCACCTGCCGCATGCAGGCCCTCATCTTTTTCAGTGCCCAGATGGCACTGGGAATGCATTCGGAAACCTATGACCACATTTATTCCAGGGACAGTTTTGCGGAAATCATGATGCTGCTTGTCAACGTGGCAGAGATCTGGATCCTTGGCGGTGTGTTCATGCTGCTCAACCAGCTGCCAGTGAACATAGCAGAGCTGCTGTTTGTGTCCCTGACTTACCTGAACCTGACTTTCTTTTTCCGTGTCTGGAACAAACGGCGCCATATGGCCAAAGGACTCCCTGTGCGTAAAACCGTGATCATCACCACCGGTTCCCAGGTGCGCAAAGCCCTTCATAAGATCCGTCTGAACGTATCAGAGGCCAACTATGAGGTAACTGGGATCCTGCTCATGGATGATAATATGGAAGGGATCAAAGACAAAGACATCCCTGTTTATAAAGTCAGCAACGAGAACATTCTGGATGAAATCTCCCACTGGTGGATCGACGACGTGTTCCTTCTGCTGGATGAAAAATCGGAATATCCCCGTGAGCTGATTGATGACTTCCTGCTGATGGGCATCACCGTCCATACGAGCCTGTCCGTTCTTGACGACTTTGCCTATTCCAAAACAGATGTTCAGGAACTGGGCGAATACAAGGTACTGACAAACAGCATCAAGTTCGTATCGAACCGTGCCTCCATGATCAAGCGTGTGGTGGACATTATGGCCGGCATTGCTGGCGTGATTGTTACAGGCATCATCTATATCTTTGTGGCGCCTGCGATTTACATCAAGTCCCCCGGCCCGATCTTCTTTGCCCAGACCCGCATCGGCCAGAATGGGCGTACGTTCAAGATGTACAAGTTCCGCAGCATGTATATGGATGCGGAAAAGCGCAAAGCGGAGCTGATGGCCAAGAACAAGATTGAGGGCGGCCTGATGTTCAAAATGGATGATGACCCCCGCATCATTGGCAGCGAGAAAAAAGGCAAGGACGGAAAACCCAAAGGCATTGGCAACTTCATCCGGAACACCAGCCTGGATGAGTTCCCGCAGTTTATCAATGTGCTCAAGGGCGATATGAGCCTGATCGGGACACGCCCGCCGACGGTGGATGAATGGAACCATTATGACCTGCACCACAGGGTCCGCATGAGCGCCAAGCCCGGCATAACGGGCATGTGGCAGGTGAGCGGGCGCAGTAAAATAACCGATTTCGAACAGGTTGTTGCCCTCGACCAGTATTATATTGAGCACTGGTCACTGTGGCTGGATATCAAGATCCTGATCAAAACCGTCATGGTCGTTCTGAAAAATGACGGGGCCATGTAACCCATGTTCCGCAGCGGCGGACGGAAAACCAGATCCTGCTCTGAAAGGATCTGGTTTTACTTTTTGTGCCCGTGAGATGGCTGCCGGGCGGGGCGCGGAGGAAAGGCAGGGGTGGGCTTTTAAAGGAAAAAGGGGAGGCACATGACGGAACACGCTGCAGAGCGTATAATAGTGGCTGTTGGGCGCGGATATGTCACAGGCGGTGGCTGAGACGGATCCCCGGGGAGTCAGGGGACATCTCTTGGCCTTTCCAGTCATGGTCCCTTTATGTGCAGCGGAACCATGAGGTGCGCCCGGGAACGGTTGATTCTGTCCCCTGACAGCGCGGAAGGAAAATGGCCCACCGGACGTTCTCCTCCGTGCCCGGTCCGGGATGCAGTCCGGGGACATAGCGATAAGGGGGTAAAACCATGATCAGAAAACTTGTGTCATGCCTGGCGCTGGTGTGCCTGGTCCTTTTGTGCTTTCTGCCTGAGGGTGAAGCTTCCACCATGGGACAGTGCGGGAAAAACGTGTCCTGGAAGCTGGTCAACGGTGTTCTGACCATATCCGGCACAGGTGAGATGGACTCATACAGGCTGCAGGAATCTGTACCCTGGTATGACAAGAAAGAGACTGTCCGGACACTGGTGGTCGGGGAGGGTGTCACAGGGATCGGCGGCCTGGCTTTTATCGACTGCACGAACCTGACAGCCATTTCCCTGCCTGAAACAATCTTGTCCATTGGGGACAGGGCCTTCTTATCGTGCAGGAGCCTGGCGTCCGTCACCATACCGGAGTCGTGCCTGTCCATGGGTGACAATCCTTTTGCAGGATGTGCCCAGCTGGAAGAGATCCTTGTTCCATCTTCTTCCCCTGCTTTTGTCACAAAGGACGGCGTTCTGTATGATATGCGGGAGCAGAAACTGATCTGCTTCCCGTCCGGGATTTCATCCCCCTCCTTTGACGTGCCGCAGGGTGTCAGGGTCATAGGGGCCAGTGCCTTTTTTTGGAACAGTGACCTCAGGTCCGTCACCATGCCGGACTCTGTGGTCACAATTGAAGAGATGGCGTTTGCAGGCTGCTATGAACTGACCAGCGTGGCGTTTTCCGCCTCCACCGTATCCCTTGGTGCAAGGGCTTTCAGCTATTGCACAGGGCTTACGGACATCACGCTACCCGCGTCCCTTGAATCGATTGGGGACGGAGCATTTGCCGAATGCGCTGAACTTTCCTGTGTGCAGATGGGGGACGCTGTAAAGACCCTTGGGGACGGGGCTTTTGAAAGCACAGAGCTGACGGAGATCAGATTGCCGGGGTCCCTTGTGTCCATCGGAGCCAACCCGTTTTCTTCCTGCGGGGAGCTGGCATCCATCTCTGCTGCGCCTTCCGGTCCCTTTTACGTGGAGGACGGGGCCCTGTACAGCCGGGAGGACCAGAGGCTGATCTGTCTCCCCGTCAGGCTTTCGGAAAGGGCGTTCACCGTCCCGGAAGGGGTCCGGACCATAGGTGATAACGCCTTTGCCGGCGGCGATCTGACTGGTATTGAACTGCCGGCGTCAGTGGAGAAAATTGGGAGAGGCGCTTTTGCCGGCTGCAATGGGATCAGGGAAATGGTTTTCCCTGAGAAAGTGAGCTGGATCGGTGAACGTGCTTTCGCTTTCTGCGACGGCCTGACGGAACTCACCCTGCCGGATTCCCTGCAGACGATTGAACCGGAAGCTTTTCATGCATGCTACCATCTCAGGCAGGTGCAGCTGCCGGCATCCCTGGTGTCGGTCCGGGACGAAGCATTTTCCTTCTGCTACAGCCTGGAGGACATCACACTTCCTCCCCAAACGGCTTTTCTTGGGGACCGCGTCTTTTATAAATGCAACCAGATGACACAGGCAACGCTTTCAGAAGCGCTCACGTTCATTGGCGATGAGGCCTTCAGGGAATGTGAAAGCCTCACTGTGCTTGAAGTCCCTGAAGCGGTTTCGTTTATCGGGAAGGATGTTTTTTACAGACTGTGCGCCTTCCTTTGCCTGTGCGGTAAAGACCGGGAGCGAAGCCGAAGCGTACTGTGAAACCTATGACATTCCTGTGATCTTCACAGATGAGGAAGACAGGCCCAAGGGATGAGAACGGGCTACAGGGTGGAAAAAACAGGGAAGGCGCTTTTGCCGGGCGCGGCAGGCTGCAAGGCGCAGCGGACAGGGGGTATACCATGCTTTCGGTTGCGATTGTGGATGATGAAACGTGTTTTCAGGAGCAGCTCGCTGCCTACATCAGACGGTACGCAGATGAACATGCTCTGGAAATTGCGATAGACTGTTTTTCGGACGGGCTGGACCTGATGTACAGCTCTACGCCCAGGCACCTTATCTGGCCGGGGGTGTGGAGAAAGCCTCGGTTGTCCTTGCGGGCTATGCCAAGACCAGGGAACTGAAGCCGGGAGAGAGTGAAACGGTCACAATTTCTTTTGCCCTGAAAGATATCGCATCCTATGATTTTAAGCAGAACAGGACATGGATCCTGGATGCAGGGACCTATTATGTTGCAGCCGGACATGACGCCCATGACGCCGTCAACCACATTCTGGCCGCCAAAGGGTATTCCGCATCCGACGGCATGACGGGTAGCGGCAACGCTTCTCTGACCGGCACTTTCCGGCTCGATGCGCTCCGGCTCCTGGACACTGCCGCCACAGGCGAAAAAGTCACCAACCAGTTTGAACGGGACGCACTGGGCGATGCGGTCTATCTTTCCAGGAGCGACTGGAAACAGATGGATGACAATGGCCTGCGCTACTCCACCAGCGAAGTGGCGGGTCTTTCCAAAAACACAGATGCCGCCGGCACGGCGGGAACAGCCGTGATCAGCGACGTGCTCTCAGCAGACTTTGCGCGCGGCGGCGCCGACAGTGTGGACCTTTCTGAGCTGGCCGCACAGCCGTTCCCGTCCAAGGAAGATTATGTCTATGGTGCACAGCCCGAAACGCCGCTGACCCTGGTCTCCATGAAAGGCAAAGCCTATGACGACCCACAGTGGGAAGAGCTGATCAACCAGACCAAACTTTCTGAGCAGCACATCCTCTTTAACAATTCCGGCTATGGCACCAAAGCCATTGAGGCCATCCAGAAGCCCAAGACGTTTGAATGTGACGGGCCTGCGGGCATTTCCAATTTCATCACCGGAAAATCAGGTTTTGGCTATGCCCGGACCATCACACTGGCAGCCACATGGAACCAGGAGCTGGCCAAGGAATTCGGCACACTGATCGGAGAGGACGCGATCAATACCCGCACAGCCGGCTGGTACGCGCCTGCAACCAATATCCACCGCAGTCCTTTCTCGGGAAGGAACTTTGAGTATTTTTCTGAGGACCCGCTCCAGTCCGGGCTGATCACAGCCGCCATCATCCGCCAGGTCCAGAGCAAAGGCGCCTATGTCTACATGAAGCATTTTGCGCTCAATGACCAGGAGACCAACCGTGGCGCCTATGGCCAGGTCGCTGTTTTCTCCCAGGAGCAGGCGATCCGGGAAATCTACCTGAAGCCTTTCCAGATGGGCGTGGAAGATGGCGGTGCCCACGGCATTATGCTGGCCATGAACCGCATCGGGACGACCTGGACAGGCAACCATGAGCCGCTCCTCCAGCATGTGGCCCGCGGTGAATGGGGCTTTGACGGCATCTTCCTCACAGACTACATCGGCAGCATGGATACATCCATGATCGATAAATATCTGGCTGCCGGCGGTGATCTGATCCTTTCCACCAATGAACTGAAATTGTCTGATGTCAAGCAGAACTGGTGCCGCGCCTATCTTCGCAACGCCATGCACCGCGTCCTCTACCAGCAGGCCAACAGTCTGGCAGTCAATGGACTTGGCGGTGAGGACATCAAGTTCGAAGTCGGCACGCCCATCTACAGGATTGCCCTCTGGACCCTGACGGGCCTTCTGGCCATCTACCTGATCTACAGTGTGATCCGGATGATCCAGTACGGCAGAATGAGTGCGCAGCAGTTCGCGGACAGCCGTGAACGCACAAAGAAAGCCAGGATGGTCAAAAACACGGTCCTCTGCCTGGTCCTGCTGGCCCTTGTGATTGTCTTCTTTGTGGTCTATTTCCCGCTTCTGCAGAAAGCTTTCCTGATGTGACATGGTCCGCTGTCTTTCCTTCCCGGAAAGGCGGCGGCCTTTTTTACGGGGAGAAAATGGACCGTTCCGGACCATGACGCCTGAAAACAAATATCTTTGTATTCTTTCTGATTTGCTATTGCCGGATCGGATGAAATCATGTATGCTGTATTTGAAAAGAATGTTCAGCGAGAGAACCGTTCCGACAGGTGAAACAACTCCTGCTTTTCCGGACAGGTGCCCGGCTTTTCCGCGACCGCAGACAGCGGCCCTGGCCCTCAGGCAGATCAGCTGCTTGAAGAGAGAAGACAGCCGGAAAGCAGAGGGAAATGTCCTGCGGACGGCTGACGCTTTTCAGAGAAGCCGGGGATGGGCCGTGGGGAACGCACGGCAAGCCACCGGGAAGAGAGTCTCTTTTCCTGTGGTACACATCATGCTTGGCACAGAAAGGTACAGGGACTGCCATGGTGCAGGACCTGTGGATATAACGGGCAAATAAGCCGTTTTCCTGTCCGGGATGTGCCCGGCGGACAGCATGGATACAGATGGAACAGACGGTCTTCAGACCGGGGTGCAGAGAAGAAAGAACGAGGCCCGATATGAAAAAAACAAGAAAAATTTTCCCTTCCCAGATGGCAGCCCAAAAAGCTGTGCCTTTTAATGCAGAGCAAGGGAACGGAACAGATGAAATAGATTATTACCAGGCGCATGGGATGAAAGGGGACGTCGTGATCCCTGATACAATGGATGAGATTCCCGAAGGCCTGTTTTTCCATAACAGCAGAATCACATCCGTCACGGTCCCGGGAACGGTCAAAAGAATCGGGGACCGGGCATTTGCAGGATGCAGGAACCTTGAAAGGGTCCGGCTTTGTGAAGGAATTGAAGAAATAGGGACCAATGTGTTTACCGGATGTGACAGCCTCAGGCAGGTCACCTATCCGGACAGCGTCACAACCTACCAGGGATGGACATTTTACGGAACGAGCCTTACCTCTCCGGTCCTGAATGCTTCAGGGACACTGCTGGTATTCTGCCCCGGGACAGTATCCGGAAAGGAATGGACGGTGCCGGACTCTG
Source organism: uncultured Clostridia bacterium (assembly GCA_946538615.1). Taxonomy (GTDB): domain Bacteria; phylum Bacillota; class Clostridia; order Christensenellales; family Aristaeellaceae; genus UBA2943. Next base: position 6,069 of record CAMNGW010000068.1, on the reverse strand, counting down.
TGAAAACCATATCCTGGGAGGCGTTTATTGAGAACCAGGCGCTTGAAGTCCTGCACCTGCCTGAAGGCCTGGAAACCATAGAGCGCGGAGCGTTCATTGCCTGCGGGATCCGGGAAATTACGGTTCCTCATTCTGTCAGGGAAATCTGCGACGGAGCATTTCAGCGCTGTGACCATCTTGAGAAGGTCACCATCCTCAATCCGGAGACCAGGCTGGGGGCGAAAGCGTTTGACAGGTGCACAAACATCAGGAAATTCGACTATGGCCACAGGACGGAGTCTGACCGTCTGTTCCACATGATAGGAAAGACTTTCCTTGACCAGCATCTTGAGGATGGGGCAGACTGGGACCACAGGACGGATCCGGACTTTGAAAAACTTGCGGTGCGCTGCAGGGCCGGGGACGCGGAGGCCATGTACGATTTCTCGGAATGGTTCGGCACACAGGCAGCGAAGAACGGGGCGTCCCCGTTTTACAGGCGCGCTGCGAACTACTGGAGGTACCGGGCTTACAGCAAAGGCAGCACGAAAGCCGCGGTCTGGTTCGATGATTATTTCTGTTCCCATCCCGGGAAGCAACTGGAATCCATTCTGCCTGAAACCAGCGCTTACGGGTACATCCATGAGATCCCGGGCAATATGCTCAACGATCTGGGCTACCCCTTCTTTGACCCGAAGAGAAAATATGTGATCAGGCAGGGTGAAGGGGACGACCTTGTCATCGTCAGTGCGTCCAGCCGCTATGGGCATGCGGAGAATCCAGGGCGGGACGCGGAATATCCATTTGACTGGTGGTTCCTTGACGGCAATATGCAGCCGGTCCCGGGCATCCGGAGCTTCAGTGCTACACCAAGGGAGACAAGGTTCTCATTTTTCAGGGACACCAGGGACAAGGCTGAGAAGATCCTGAAGGAAAGGTGTTCCTGAGGGACACAGCCGCAGCAGAGAGGAGGGGAACGGCATGTCGCTGCTGTCAGATTATGAAGCCAGGACCGCATGGAAGTATGAGACAGTGAGCGGTTCTTTTCCTGCCGATGCAGCGCTCATGCGCAAGGTCGGCCCGGACGGGCGCTTTGCCCCGTTTTCCGGCAGCACGGTGGTCATAAGGCCGCAAAGACATGACGTGAAGATCATCCGTCTGATGCAGTCCTTCCTGGGACAGCAGCTGGAGGACAGGGGCATTCTGTCTGAAGTGCTCCCGGAGTCCACGTTCCATATGACGCTGCATGACCTCGTATCGCCGGAAACGTGTGTATCAGCTCCGGGGGACCGTGAGGGCTACAGACGGGAAGTGGCGGAAAGCGCGCAGAAGGCAGCGGAACTTGTGGACCGCATCCGGGCATCGAGTGGCGATCTGCATTTTGATATGGTTTCGGACCGGATCGTTCCAATGATGTCCAAATCCATTGTGCTCCTGCTGAAGCCGCGCAGCGAGCAGGATTATGAGCGTCTGATGGAGCTGTACCGTCCTTTTGATGACATAATGGCCCTCCCATATCCGCTGACACCGCATATCACCCTGGCTTATTTCAGGCCGGGTCTCATCGACGGGGACGCGCTGGGGCAGGCGCTGAGCAGGGCACAGGTTGGCCCGGGGAACGCGCCGGAATTCACTTTTGATGCCAGGAGCCTGACAGCCCAGGTTTTCCTTGATATGAAGACGTACCGGGACGTACAGGAGAGAATCTGTTTTGTCTGCGACGGGGGCATGAACCGGAGCGTTATGGCAGCCACCATTCTCAATCATCTGGCCAGGCAGAAGAATCTCCCGCTGAGAGGGGAAGCCAGGTCCGCGTATTCGAACACGCAGGGGCGGCCTGTCCCGGAGGAAGTGTGGGAGACACTGGAGAGCCATGGCATTGCAAGGGACACAGACGTGGACCATGCGAGATATCTCAGCAGGGAAGAAGTGCCCCACTTCTCCGGCTTTGCTGCGATGACCCACGGGGGGATCAGCCGGCTCGGCTATTTCAGCCTGCCTGAGGAACAGACGGATATCAGCCGTTTCTTCTTTGGCGTGCCGGACCCGGCGTACGGGGAGATCCCTTATGAGGATGTGTTCAGGATGCTGATGGGGAAAATGGAAGTCTTTCTGGATGCTTTTGAATCAGGGTACCGTTCCTTTATGGAAAGGATCTGAGAAAAGCGTCGGATATCTGCTGCAGAAGATCCGCATGGGGGACGCAGAAAGGAAAAGCTGCCGGGACGGTACATTTCAGAAAGGGAACGGAGAACAATGGAATTCAATCTGGAACGGTTTGAGAAGGAACAGAACTCACCCTATGGCTGCTCATATGAAACTGCGCTCAGGGAAGTGCGCAACGGCAGAAAAGTGAGTCATTGGATCTGGTACATCTTTCCTCAGCTGCGGGGCCTTGGAAGCAGCAGCATGGCTGATTACTACGGGATCAGCGGGATCGAAGAGGCAAGGGCCTATCTGGCGCACCCTGTCCTTGGAGCGAGACTGAATGAAATCACCAGGGCCCTGATGGACCAGAAGGAGAGGGACCCGGAGAAGATATTCGGGTACCCGGACGTTCTCAAGGTCCGTTCCTGCATGACGCTCTTTGAAGCGGCATCCGGAAAGGAGACGTCTGTGTTCGGCGGGGTACTGGACACTTTTTATCAGGGTTCGCGGGATGAATGGACACTGAAGAAACTGACGTCCGTGCAGGAATGAACAGGAAGGAGGGATCCGGACGGAAAACGGATCCGGGAAGGAAAGCGTTTTTACATAACGGAATACGCATACCAGAGGGAAATGTTTTTGAAGGAGGAAAACAAATGACTGCCAAAAACAAGTTCTTTTATGTCCTGCTGGCTGTTTGCCTTTTACTCTTTGCATCTGCAGTGTCTGAGGATGAAGCTTTCACGGTCCGCGGCGCCGTGACGTTCGGCATGAGCCAGGAAGAAGTCACAGCTGCAGAAACCGTCCGCAATTATGAAATAGACAACGAAAAGCGGGGAAACGTGGATTTCCTTGAACTGGAATATGAAGACATCACCGAGAACGGGGTCCGTGCTGATCTGAAATATCTGTTTGCTGACAAAGCCCTGGTGGCCGTGCAGCTGAACTATGACACGGATGACGTGAGTTATACCAGCGTCAGGGACGGCCTGGTGAAAGCCTATGGCCAGCCTGCCGCGCTGGACCTCAAAGCGCTGGGCAATGGGATCTATGTGCTGGACGATGACGGAAGGCCTGAGGGTCAGATGGAAAGCTGGGTGACCGGTAAGGTGATGATCGTTCTGGAACTTGACGAGGACGATGTGAATGTCACCTATCTTGATCTGGATGCAGAGTATATCAGGATTGCAGAATAAATGCTGAGAAGAAAAAGACAGCCGGAGCCGGCTGCCTTTTCCGTTTGGAGCCTGAAAAGGGAAAGCGACTGGCGGGTATCTGCCGTCCTAGACGACAGATCTGGCGGGGCCCGCATATTTTCCGGATCATGAAGGAAGCCGGATCCTGCAAGGAAAAAGACCGTCTGTCCCAATTGATGGGGCAGACGGTCTTTCTGCAGAGTGGATGGGGCATGCGGCAATTTCATCTGTGCATGCATCAGCCGTATGATTCGGATTTCTTTATGCCAGCGCAGCGCCAAGTGCGTTGCATGCCTGCAGAGCGCCATCATCCGGGTCCTCATTGGCTGTGACGGATGCTGCGGACAGCACAATGCCTTTCTCGGCACAGCGTGCCTCCCAGCTGCGCATCCATTCCCCGTCTCCCCAGCCGTAGGAACCGAACAGGGCAACTTTCTTTCCGGCAAGTGAAGGTTCGATGGTTTCCAGCATGGGAAGGAACTCACTGTCCTCGAGTTCTTCTGATCCCATGGCAGGGCAGCCCAGTGCCACGGCGTCGAAATCATCCACGCCTGCCACTTCCGGGCAGGTCAGCAGGCTGGCATCAGCCCCTGCTCCTTTTGCACCTTCTGCCACAGCCCTTGCCATGGCTTCTGTGTGCCCTGTACCGCTCCAGTAGATTACCGCAACTTTGCTCATAAGAATACCTTCCTTTCAGTGTATGGTCTATTCAAACCCCTTCCGGGGCCATGAACAGCGATCGTGGGATGCCGCTGATTTCGGGTCGGGCCATGGAACCGGGCGCTGTTACGGCAAGCACGGGATTCAGCGATGTGTCCAGCCGGAGCAGCGGTGCGGGAGGTTCTGCATATGGAACGGAACCGGTGCACACAGGGTAAAGGCCCTTTTTCTTCTCATAAGTTAGCATTAACTAACCAATATTCTTTGAAAAAGCCGCTTTCCGGAGAAGGAGGAGATCAAGCGGCATGAGTTAGATATATCTAACAAGGCTATTCTATCATCAGCAGAAAAAGTTGTCAAGGGCATTTCAGAATGGCACGATGAGGAACATGCAGGCTGTACCTTTCCGGGACTGTTCAGCTTCAGCGGCTGTCTGTGGCAGGAACCTGGGCCATCTTTTTCCTTGAGGGCCCCGGGCCTTTCTTTACTTCACACAGCGGAAGCAGGCGATCCCTTCCACACGGACAACCTCGGCCTGTCTGTACAGCCGGGACAGCCGCTCCCTCAGGCTGGCTTCTGTTTCAAAGGGCGGGGTAAAGTAGCCTTTGGGCACATACAGGTGCCGGACAAACCAGTCCGTTCTGGAACAGCCGTCCTGTACATAAAAGCAGCCGCAGAAAACACCGTCTTTGCGCAATACACGGTAAGTTTCCCGGTAGGCAGCCTCTTTGTCCGGAAAGGCGTGGAAGCCATTGAGGGACAATACGGCATCAAAAGAAGCGTCATCAAAAGGAAGGGCGCCCACATCGCCCTGGACAAAGCGGATGTTCCGGATCCCTGCCGTTTCAGCTTTCTGTCTGGCGGCGTTCATCATATCAGCAGAATAATCCAGGCAGGTTATGTCCGCGTCCGGAAGGTCCCTGTATACGGGCATGGTAAGTACGCCAGTGCCAACAGGCACTTCCAGCATCCTGCCTGAAAAATCCTCCGGGATCCCCGAGAGAGCCCGCTCAAGGTACCTGATATTTTTCTCGCCGTCCATGTTCCAGACTAGGCGGCAGATGGCTTTCCCTAGGAGCGTTGAATAAGTCATCATACCATCATAGAGACTGGCATTGTTTCCGGTGAAGCGGTAAGCACTCCTGATTTGTTCACGGCGGTTCATGTATGAATTTCTCCTTTCAGGGAACTGGGTCTTTCAGATGGACGTCCGGGGGAATCAGCGGAATACGTTCTTTGACTCCGTTGGCAGGGTGATGAATCGGACAGCAGACACTGTTCCGGGGCTTTTTCATTCGCCAAAGCGGATGCTCTGTCTGTCCACATCCACAGTGGCGCTTACGCCAAAGGGAAGGATGCACCTTGGCATGGCGTGGCCGATGTTCACGTTAAAAACAATGGGAAGCCCGGGACGGTCAATCACTTCGACGAGCAGTTTCTTATAGTCCTCAGCATAGGTTTCATCCATGGGCTTTCCGGCCAGCACACCTGATATCACGCCGAAAACGCCTGTCTTTTTGAGGTCCTCAAGGGCTTTCCTGTATTTCTCCGGTGAAGGCTTTTCTTCGCTGGATTCCAGCAGCAGGATGCGGCCCTCCCAGTCCTTTGCGTCCGGGAACAGGCTGTATTTCCTGCACATCTCCGGCATATCAGCGTACCGGTCGCCGTTGAACATATCATACATTGAATCAATGCAGCCCCCGAGGATCCTGCCTGTGAACACACCAGGCCCCTGAAGGAGTTCAAAGCCGTGGTCGGGCAGAGCAGGCAGCTGGACCCCGACCTGCTGGGGCGTGAAGTTCTCCCTTTCCCGGTACCATACATCGCTGGGGGTGATCTCCCGGATGTGCCCGGTACGGATCAGCTCTTCAAAATACCTGCGGGTATACGGGTGCATCTGTGGGCTGAGTTCACAGATATCCGAGATGAAACACTGGCCGTAGAATGTCGGAAGACCGACCTTGTGGAGCATAAGGTGGTTGATCGTGGTGTCGGAAAAGCCAAGAAAAACCTTTTCGGTGACGGCGCCTGCCAGCTCATTGTGGTCAAAGAGATATGGCAGCAGACGGTAGGTGTCGTCCCCGCC
>CAMNGW010000067.1 GCA_946538615.1 uncultured Clostridia bacterium | reverse complement strand
TGGTAAGCGGGGAGAAAACGGAAGGAGGTTCCATCATGGTTGTGAATGATCCCATTGCCGATATGCTCACCCGCATCCGCAACGCCCAGGTCGCAAAGCATGATACGGTCGAGATGCCTGCCAGCAAGACCAAGAAGGCTATCGCCAAGATTCTGCTGGATGAAGGCTATATCAAGGCATTCGATGTGATCGATGACAATGTTCAGGGTACCCTGAAGATCACCCTGAAGTATGTCAACGGCAAGCAGACCCCTGTTATTGCCGGACTCAAACGGATCAGCAAGCCTGGTCTTCGTGTGTACAGCAAGTGTGAAGATATGCCCAAGGTCCTCGGCGGCCTGGGAATTGCCATCATCAGCACCAGCAAGGGCCTGATGACCGACAAGAATGCCAGAAAGAACAATCTTGGCGGCGAAGTGCTCGCCATGGTCTGGTAACCGACACGTCATGGAGGTGTGAATATGTCTCGTATCGGAAGACTTCCGATCCAGGTTCCCGCGGGCGTGACGGTAACTGTTGGCGATAACAACATGGTCACTGTAAAGGGTCCGAAAGGCACCCTCACCCAGCAGGTGAACAGTAATATTACCGTAAAGCAGGAGGGGAATGTTCTGACCCTCAGCCGCCCCAACGATGAAAAGCAGAACAAAGCGTTCCACGGTCTGTATCGTGCCCTGCTGCACAACATGGTCGTGGGTGTGACCGAAGGCTTTTCCAAGACTCTGGAAATGGTCGGCACCGGTTACAAGGCGAAGGCAGAAGGAAACGGCAAGAGCATTGAAATCAACATTGGTTTCTCTCACCCCGTCCATCTGGATGCTCCTGAAGGCCTGGCCTTCAAGACCCCCAATGATACGACCATCGTGGTGGAAGGCATGAGCAAGCAGGCTGTGGGCAACATGGCCGCTGACATCCGTGCCATCCGCAAGCCTGAACCCTACCTGGGCAAGGGCATCAAGTATCAGGGTGAGCATATCCGCCGCAAGGAAGGCAAGACCGGTAAGAAGTAAGAGAGGGAGTGACTGCAAATGTTCAAAAAGCGCGACCGTAATGAGGTTCGTGAAATTCGTCACGAGCGTGTGCGCAAGAAGATCAGCGGCACCCCCGAAATGCCGCGTCTCAGCGTCTATCGTTCCAACAAGCACATTCAGGCTCAGATCATTGATGACACCAAAGGTGTTACCCTGGTGAGCGCATCCACGCTGGATGAGCAGATCAAGGGTCAGCTCGATGATGTGGACAAGAAGGGTGCTGCCAAACTGGTTGGCAAGCTCATCGGCGAGCGTGCTGTCCAGGCCGGTATCAAGGCGGTTGTCTTCGACCGTGGCGGCTATGTGTACACTGGCCGCGTTGCGGAAGTGGCAGCGGGCGCCCGCGAAGCCGGACTTGAATTCTAAAGAAGGAGGACACACGCAATGCCGATGCAACGCTACGAACAGAATAGCGAATACAAGGACCGTCTGGTTGCTGTCAACCGCGTGTCCAAGACCGTCAAGGGCGGCCGCAATGCCAGGTTCTCCGCACTGGTTGTCGTAGGCGACGAGCAGGGTCATGTGGGAGCCGGCATGGGCAAGGCCGTGGAAATTCCGGAAGCCATTCGGAAGGCCAATGAAGATGCCAAGAAGGCCATGGTGAATGTGCCGCTGAGCGGAACCACCATTCCTCATGAGACCATTGGCTACTACAGCACGGCCAAGGTTGTGCTGCTGCCCGCTCCCGAAGGTACCGGCGTTATCGCCGGCGGTGCATGCCGTGCGGTTCTGGAAATGGCCGGCGTGAAGGACATCCGGACCAAGTCCTTTGGTACCAATAACCCCATCAACATGGTGAAAGCCACTCTGGAAGCCCTCAAGCTGCTGCGCAGCCCTGAGGAAGTTGCCAAGATGCGTGGCAAGACCGTGGAAGAACTGCTTGACTGAGGAGGAAATAGACGATGAAGCTCAAGATTACCTTGATCAAATCACCGATCGCCTCCCTGCCTAAGCACAAGGCGACCGTGGCAGCCATTGGCCTGAAGAAGGTTGGACAGACTGTCATCCGTCCCGATAATGCCTGCGTCCGCGGGCAGATCTTCGCCGTGAAGCACATGGTGAAGGTTGAAGAAGTCAACGAGTAAGGAGGGAATTCCCATGAAACTGCACGAGCTGTGTCCCGCTGAGGGATCGACCACTGCTCAGAAGCGTCTTGGTCGTGGCGTGGGTTCCGGACTGGGTAAGACCTCCGGCAAGGGCCACAAAGGCGCCAAAGCCCGCTCCGGCGGCGGCAAGCGCCCCGGTTTCGAAGGCGGCCAGATGCCTCTGTATCGCCGCGTTCCGAAAAAGGGTTTCACCAATATCTTCGGCAATGAATATGTAGCCATCAATGTGGAACGTCTCAATGATTTTGAAGACGGTGCTGTGGTTGACACCAAGGCATTGCTGGATGCAGGCATCATTAAAAAGGTCCAGGATGGCGTTAAGATCATGGGCGACGGTGAATTGACCAAGAAATTGACCGTCAAAGCCGCCAAGTTCACCGCCTCTGCAAAGGAAAAGATCGAGGCTCTCGGCGGGAAAGCCGAGGTGATCTGATATGCTGGACAGTCTGAAACGGATGTGGGCCAACAAGGAGATCCGGAAAAAGCTGCTTTACACTTTCCTGATGCTCCTGATCTATCGTCTGGTTTCCGTGATTCCGGCTCCCGGTATTGATAAGACCAGACTTGGATCCTCCATGGATCTTCCTCTGCTGCAGCTGGTCAACATGATGACCGGTAACAGCTTCTCCAACATGACCATCATGGCCATGGGTATTACACCCTACATCAACGCTTCCATTATCATGCAGCTCCTCTGCATTGCCATTCCGGCTCTGGAGAGACTGAGCCAGGATGAATCGGGAGCGGGCCGTGAAAAGATCAACCGGATCACGCGCTATGTAACCGTGGGTCTGGCAGCCCTGCAGGCCATCGGCCTGGTGGCTGGCCTGAACTACATGAAGAGCGGCTGGATAAACTACATTCTGGTCGGCGTGTCCATGGCCGGCGGTACCGCCTTCGCCATGTGGCTGGGTGAGCAGATCACCGACAAGGGTATCGGAAACGGTATCTCCCTGCTGATCTTTGTGGGTATCATCTCCAACCTCTTCAACGGCATTGTGGCCGGATTCACCAACGCGACAGCCAACGGCACCACCTCCGGCTGGGTCAACCTGGTTGTGATCATCGTGGTAGCCATCATCATGACTGTCCTGGTGACCTTTGTGGAACTGGGCGAGCGCAGAATTCCTCTGCAGATCGCCAAGCAGACCAAGGGCCGCCGCGTCTATGGCGGACAGAACACCAGACTGACCCTGAAGGTCGTTTCCGTGGGCGTTATGCCTCTGATCTTCGCCTACTCTTTCCTGGCGTTCCCTTCCACCATTATCCAGCTGGTTGATCCCAAGGCAAACGGCGGATTCACCCAGTGGTGGCTGAGAAACATGAGCAACGGCAGCTGGCTGTATCTGCTGCTCTCCGCTCTGCTCATTATCGGCTTTACCTATTTCTACTCCTCCATCTCCTTCGATCCTCAGAAGCAGGCTGATCAGCTGATCATGCAGGGTGCAACCATCCCCGGTCAGCGCGGCCGGAACATGAAGAACTATCTGCAGACCATCGTCGGAAGACTGAATCTGTTTGCAGCTCTGTATCTGGCAGTTCTGTCCGCTGTGCCTTCTCTGATCACCAGAGGCCTGAATGCGAGCGTGCCCTTCGCGGCATCTTCCATTCTGATCGCTGTGAGCGTGGCACTGGAATCCATCCGCACCATCCAGGGCGAGATGAGTGTCCGCGGTATCGAGATGGACGTGGAAAAAGGCGGTTTCATGTAAGCATTGTAACCGTGCGCTGTGCCGAGAGGCACAGCGCACGCCTTGCTGATGATGGTAAGGCATGCCTTCCATATCAGTCACTGCATTCTTGTGCATAAGCAGGAAAGGAGCTTCAGAATGAATATGATCTTTCTGGGACCTCCCGGCGCAGGCAAAGGCACTCAGGCTGTGCAGATCTGTGAGGCCCTGAATATCCCCCAGATTTCCACCGGTGACATTCTGCGCAATGCCATCAAGAACGGAACGGAAACCGGCATGAAGGCCAAGTCCTACATGGACGCCGGCCAGCTGGTGCCCGATGAGATTCTTGTGGCGATCATCCGGGAGCGCCTTGCTCAGGACGACTGTGCCAACGGTTATATTCTCGACGGGTTCCCGCGTACCATTCCTCAGGCTGAAGCCCTGGAAGGGATCGCGGATATCGATCTGGTTCTGGAACTGAACGTGTCTGATGAAGTGCTGATCAATCGTCTGTCCGGCCGGCGGGTCTGCCCTGCCTGCGGGGCCACCTATCATGTGAATATGCTCAACGGCAGCACCAAGTGCGAAAAGTGCGGCGCTGAACTCATTCAGCGCAAGGACGATGCACCGGAAACCGTGCTCAACCGTCTCAAGGTATATCACGATCAGACCCAGCCTCTGATTGCCTTCTATGAAGCCAGGGGCAAGCTGAAGAAGTTCGACGGCGCCAAGGATCAGCAGGAAGTTTATGCCGAGATCATGGAAGCTATCGGGACGAATGCATGATTACCATTAAGAATGAAGCACAGATCGAAGGCATGAGAAAAGCCGGGAAGCTGCTCTACGAAGTGCTCAGCACGGTCAGGAAAGCAGTTGTGCCCGGCATAAGTACCATGGAGCTGAACGATCTGGCTGAGAAGCTGATCCGCGATGGCGGTGCCACTCCATCCTTTCTGGGATATGAAGGGTACCCGGCTTCGCTCTGCACAAGCATTGATGAAGTGGTCGTACACGGCATCCCTTCCGAAGACACCATTCTTCAGGAAGGCTCACTGATCTCCATGGACTGCGGCCTGTGCCTGAACGGGTGGCAGGCTGACAGTGCACTGACAGTGGGCGTGGGCAGGATTTCCGATCGTGACCGGGAACTGATTGAAACCACAGAGGCCTGCTTCTTTGCCGGCGCCAGACAGGCGGTGGCGGGAAAGCGGCTGGGGGACATCGGTTCCGCCGTGGAAAGCCTGGCCCATGAACATGGGTTCAGTGTGGTGCGTGATCTGTCCGGGCATGGTATCGGACGCGACATGCACGAGGATCCGTATGTGTACAATTTCGGATTTGCGGGCTGCGGACTTCCCATGCGGAAGGGAATGACCATAGCCATCGAACCCATGGTCTGCATGGGGGACTGGCATGTGGAGACCGATGAGGAGGATGGCTGGTGCGTCAGAACCCGGGACGGCCTGAAGGCTTCCCATTACGAGCACACTATCGCCATCTTTGAAGACCGGCTGCCTGAGATTCTGACTCTGCCCGGCTTTGTCTGGAAGGAGGAAGAATAATGGACCAGCTTCCTGTACTGCCCGGAACCGTGGTCACATCCCGTCAGGGACGCGACAAGGGCCGCAGCTTTGTGGTGATCCGGGTGGAAGATGAACAGTTTGTGATGATGGCCGACGGCCTGACCCGGAAACTGGATCATCTGAAGAAAAAGAAAGTAAAGCATGTAAAGGCCAGACCCGCTCGGATGGATCTGGACGCCGCGTGGCCCAGCGGACATCTGCTGGACAGCGATATCCGGAAGTTTCTGGAAGAGCACGGATATGGCCTGGAACGGCCCCTGTGCAAGGAGGACTGAAAACTTGTCAAAGGATGACGTCATCGAAATGGATGGAAAGGTCGTTGAGGCCCTTCCCAATGCCATGTTCCGGGTGGAGCTGCCCAACGGCCACCAGATAATGGCGCATATCTCGGGAAAGATGCGCCAGAATTTTATCCGCATCTATCCCGGTGATAAAGTTACTGTCGAGCTTTCGCCCTATGATCTGACCCGCGGTCGGATCACCTGGCGCAGCAAGAGCTGATCTGAAGAGTCAAAGGAGGAATCCTCATGAAAGTCAGGCCGTCTGTCAAGCCGATCTGCGAAAAGTGCAAGATTATTAAGCGCAAGGGCAAGGTTATGGTGATCTGCGAGAATCCCAAGCATAAGCAGCGCCAGGGCTAAGCCATATCGGCAAATATGAAAAGACCATTGTGTATTGCAATGGTCTTTTTTCTATCCCGGGAAACCTGTTTCAAACGGAAAAGTGCTTTCCTGAAGTACATCATGTGTTTCAGGTGACTGTAGCAGAAACTGCAGTCAGAATAGCAGAAGAATAGGCAAATCAGCCGAAGAACTGTGCTTTTGCTTCCCCAAGAAGAAGTACAATAAGGACCGCTGTGTAGAGGATGCATTTGAGAACCGGGAACATATTGATTTTACCTTTCAGTTTGAAAGCGACTGAGGTAATCGAGAACAGTGTGAACCCCAGGGCGATCCAGTAATATGCCATTTTGTTCCGCTGGAAGATAGCAAAGGATGTGATTCCCTGTAAGATACCAACAATGAAAGTGATCCAGCCCATTGTTTTTGTAAAAAGGTTCAGCTTGTCCTGAGAAGTAAAATGGCTCATAAATTTGTCTGAAAGTTCAATAGGGTTCAATTTCCTTTTCCCGTTGACGTAGATCAGCCCCGTAACCAGGCTGAATACAGAGAGTACAGCATAGAAAATACCGCAAAGTGTCAAAGAAACGGTGATTATATATCTCTCGGCTTTCTGTATCTGTTTTTCTTATTTTCGTATTGTTAATCCAACGTGTGATAATAGGGACAGATGTTCACATAGTGCCCGTCTTTCGTTCTGAAACCGCCGGGAATGGTTCCGAGCTGAACAAAGCCCAGCCGTTCATAGAGGTGACGTGCATGTATATTGCTTTCTACAACAGCATTGAACTGGAGAATACGGAATCCAAGTTGCTTGGCTTTGCTCAGGTAATCCTTAACCAATTGTTCACCAATATGTTTACCGCGCTCTCCGGATGAAACGGCGTAGCTGGCATTGCTGATATGGCTGCATCGTCCCACATTGTTAGGATGTTGGGATATAAAGGCGGACAACTTTACCATGTTCCTCTGCAACGCCAGTGTAACTTTGTGATGCAAAAAAGGCGCTTCCACGCTCCGCATCAAGATATTCTTCCTGCGGAAAGGCAACTCCTTCTTTGACTACTTCATTCCAAATGGAGAGCATCTGATCAAGGTCATTTTTTTCATATGCTCTGACCATCATATGCTGTTCCTCCCTATATAAAGCTGTCTTTTACTGAAGTATAGGACTTAATTGCCGGAAATTCAATAAGAAAAAGAAAGCGTACCGCTACAGGTATGCACAAATCATGGATAAAGCACTTCTTTACGAGCTTTTATGCTTGAGCAGGCGGATCGCGTTGCGGAAAGAAATACAAATTCTGAGGCTCCAGGAGCCGTTTTTCATCTGAGAAGGTCAGAAATGACAAGGAACTGATGGGTCGTAGCCATATTCATTGCCTTACAGCGCCTTTTTCATACACTGCGGATTTGCCGTGATGACAAGAGAAAAACAACTTTTTCCGCTGCCTGTGAAGGGAAATGATTCAGAAGTAAACCTGAAGAAAAAGAACCGGAAAGAAACTATACTTTTTGAAAATGTATGATAAAATGAACAAAGTGGGAAACAGATTGCCGGATACGCCAAAAGCGTAAACTGATAACGGATTCTGTTATTCTTTATGGAGGTGAACAGGAGTTCCCGGTACCGGATCAGAAAACCAATTTGAATAGAAGGAGTCATGCTATATGGTCAATTTGATGACAAATCTCCTCAGCCCAATCTTTACCCCTATGGGCGTCAGTGCAGCTGACCTTCAGTCCTACATCGAAATGGTAAAGGGATATGTCTGGGCTATCCTCATTGTGATTGTTCTGTTTATCGTTGCAATGATAGCTGCACGCCACGCCAAGAAGGGCAAGAAGCATATTGTCCGCTGGAGCGCTGTTGCGGCATTCATTACAGCAATTGTCCTTATTGTCAATCTCATGTGCTACGGCCCCCTTTATACCAATGTTTCCGGTTACCTCAATGCCTCTAAGATTGAGCTTACCGATGAGACCAAGGAAGCCAGCCGCGCTGTCATTCAGAAGGTTGGCGAGGAAGGCCTGGTCCTGTTAAAGAATAATGGTCTGCTCCCTCTTAAAGATACAAAAGCCGTCAACGTGTTTGGCTGGGCATCCACCAATCCGATCTTCGGCGGAACCGGATCCGGATCTTCAGATGCTTCCGTTGCGGTGGGTATTCTTCAGTCGCTGAAGGATGCTGGCTACACAACCAATGAAGAACTGACAGCATTGTACACAGCCTATCGTACAGACAGACCTGGCGTGGGTATGTACGCACAGGACTGGACACTTCCTGAGCCCCCTGTGACAAGCTACACCGATGCAGTTATGGCACAGGCCACGGGATTTTCCGACACAGCGGTTGTGGTGATTTCCCGCTCAGGCGGTGAAGGTGCTGATCTGCCGACGGATATGAATGCAGTCATTCACAACACTTACAATGTAGCTTCCAAAGTGTCAGTGGTCCCCGACAAGTTCGGTTACTATAACGGCACATATACCAACAATGGCTCATATGACGATTTTGAACCCGGCGAGCATTATCTTGAACTCTCAGTCACTGAAGAGAACATGCTCAAAAAGGTATGCGAATCCTTCAGTAAGGTCATTGTTATCGTCAATGCCAACAACGCCATGGAACTGGGCTGGGTCGATGAATATGAGCAGATCGGTGCTGTCATTCTCGCCCCGGGCGCAGGCAAATCCGGTTTCTCTGCCCTTGGCGAAATTATTGCCGGTACAGTCAATCCCTCCGGTAAGACTGTGGATACGTTCGTCAAGGATCTGACAGCAACCCCCACCTTCAACAATTTTGGCAACTACTCTTATACCAATGTGGATGATCTCAAGCAGACCATTGCGGCCAATGATGGTGCTTATGAAGGCAACCTGGCCCAGGTGAATTATGTGGAAGGCATCTATGTCGGCTATAAATTCTATGAGACTGCCGCTGAAGAAGGGCTGATCGACTACGACGCATGTGTCCAGTATCCTTTCGGCTACGGTCTGAGCTATACCACGTTTACACAGGAAATTGAAAACTTCTCTTATGACGGAAACCTGGTTAAGTTTGATGTCAAGGTCACCAATACAGGTGCTTCCGAGGGCAAAGATGTTGTCGAAGTCTACTTCACTCCGCCTTATACCAACGGAGGGATTGAAAAAGCTTCAGTAAATCTGGTTGACTTTGCAAAAACCGACAAGCTTGCAGCAGGTGCTTCACAGACCATCTCTTTCACCATTCCTGTTGAGGATATGGCGAGCTATGATTCCACAGGCATTAAGCTGGCTGACGGCGGTTACATCCTTGAATCCGGTGAATACACCATCTCCGTGCGGTCAGATTCCCACCATGTCCTTGCTTCACAGAATTTTACTGTTGAAAGCGATGTGGATTACAGCGCATCAGGCCGTTCTACCGATAAACAGACGCCCCATAACGTCTTTGAAAGCTATTCCCGCGGCAATTTTGTGGCACTGTCCCGTGCCGACGCTTTTGCCAACTATGCTCAGGCAACTGCAGCCCCTTCTGCTGAACAGCTGACCATGAGTGCCGAGACCCGTGCCCTTGTCGAAGCCAATGTATTTGGCATCTATGATCCTAAGCTCTATGACAAAGAGGATACCATGCCAACGCTCGGTGCGAAAAACGGACTGAAGCTGTCAGACCTTACAGGCAAGGCATATGATGACCCGCAGTGGGAAAAACTGCTTGACCAGCTCTCCTTCGAAGATATGGCCACCATGATCAATGTCGGCGGCTGGAGAACTGCAGAAATTGAGTCTGTTGGCAAAGTCGGCACCTCTGACTGCGACGGACCTGCGGGCCTTTCCAACTTCATTACAGGCGCATACGGTACAGCTTACCCGGCTGAAGTCCTTATGGCACAGACCTGGAACAAGACACTCATTGAAGAGATGGGCATCTGCATGGGTCAGGAATACAAGGAAGCCAACAACTACGGCTGGTACGGCCCTGCTATGAACACACACCGCAATGCGTTTGCAGGCCGCAACTTCGAATACTTCTCTGAGGACGGCGTCCTGGCGGGCAAGATGGCAAGTGCTGAAATCAATGGTGCAAGCACAAAGGGACTCTATCCGTACATCAAGCATTTTGCTCTCAATGATCAGGAAGGCAACCGCTGCTCCTTCCTTCTGACCTTCGCTTCTGAACAGGCGATCCGTGAAATTTATCTCAAGCCGTTTGAAATGGCAGTGAAGAATTACACGGGTAAGGCTCTTGCAGCCATGTCTGCTTTCAACTGGATCGGCACCAAACCCTGCTGCGCCAACCCTGATCTCCTCAATACAGTGCTTCGCGGTGAATGGGGCTTTGTGGGCATGGTGGAAACCGACTATGATGGCTCCTACGGCTACATGATTTCAGATCACTGCGTAAGAAACGGCAATGACCTTATGCTTGGTTTTGCTTCTGCTGCCTCTAACCAGTTCTCAGACCAGAGCGCTACCGCAACCCTTGCTATGCGCCAGTCCTGCAAGAACATTCTTTACACGATTGGCAACAGCGGCTATTACACCAACAATGCCCAGCAGGCAGGCATGGACAACATGACCAGGCTGTTCCTGACTGTGGACCTCGCGGCAGGCGCTGTCGTTCTTCTGATCGCTGCAGGGCTGATCATCCACAACGTGCTCAAAGCCAAGAAAGCCAAGAAGAACTGAAATCGCTAAAGCATAACATCAACTGAAAAAAGGCATCCGGAAGGATGCCTTTTTTCAGTACGGAAATGTTAATCCAATTCCACATAGGAGGCAGGGAGCCAGACAATGCGCCGGGGCTCATTGTTCCCGGGATCATAGCCAAACTGTGCATAGCCATTTTCCACAGAATACAGCGTACCGCGGGTCCCGGAATAAACCAGATAATCAAACTGTGCATACTGCGTTCCGGGCCCGGCATATGGCTGACAGCTCCAGAGCACATGGGCAGAGCCTGATGTGGACGGCGCCTGGGTAGGGCCGTAGGGGCTCCATGTGGGCCAGGAAGGCGTTACATCGGCTTTTTTGGGGATGTAGTAGGGAGAAGAGAGATTGGATGTTGAGACCCAGACCAAACGCAGGTTGCCGTTGTCCTGACGATAGGCGAATTGGGCGTAGTCATTTTCAATATTGTATATGACGCCCTGCGTCCCTTTGGGCACGGTGAAATCATATTTGACGTACCATGTTCCAGGCCCGCGGTAGGCGTCAGCACGGGCAGTGACAGTCCCTGTCACTCCGCTCGAGTCAGAGGGCAGGAGAGAGGGTGAAATGTCGACCCGCTTGAGGCCCGTATAGGCGCGCATATATCCTCCACGGTAGGCAAACTCCACCTGCACCCATGGGACATTGTTCTCATCATAGTCAATGGAAATCACAGTGACAGATTCGCCTTTCTGGAAATAAGAACCCGGTTCAACATAATCGGTCGAAGGCCCTTCCCTTGTAGCCATCCTCATGAGGAGTTCTGCGTACTGCGGTATAAAGTCTGCCGTGTCAGCCCAGTTGCTGTCGGCTTGAGCAGAGAAAGCCAGGAGAAGGAGGAACAAAAGAAAAATCAGGAACTTGCGCACAGGGAACACCTCTTTCTTGTTGTATAGTACATGGTAACATGATCATAACAAAAAAAGGATCATCCGGCAATCCATGTTTTTACGGTTCCCATCTTTTTCCTTTCAATCTGCAATTGACATAGATGGCACGAGAAAGCTACAATGAACAGGAAATCAATTGATGACAGTGAGGTATGAAACAGTGGATTGTTCAAAGATGAATGCTCTTGACTATGCCAAAGCGGCCTGTGATACCATGATGAGAAAGTTTGCCCCCGAGGATCTTCCGCCCAAAGGACACTTTCATTATCATCAGGGGGTGTTCCTGTCAGGTGTCCTGGAAACATGGAAACTGTCAGGGGAAAAGCGCTATTTTGATTATGCCAGAGCATGGATCGACAGTGTGTTTGATGAGCAGGGCAGAATCCGTGATGTGAGCTTTGCGGACCTTGATGATATTCAGCCCGGCATTCTGCTGTTCCCTGTGCGCGATACAACAGGGGATGCCTATTATGATAAGTGTATTGCGTCCGTTGCCGAAGAAACGAGGGCGATCCCGCGCACAAGCGAGGGCGGTTGGTGGCACAAGACACGTACACCGAACCAGATGTGGCTCGACGGCCTGTATATGGGCGGTCCTTTTCTCTCAGAATATGCCAAAAGGACCGGAAACCGGGAGATCATGGCAGATGTGATCCATGAGGCTTTGCTCATGGAGAAGCATACCAAAGATGAGAGCACCGGGCTTTTGCGCCATGCCTGGGATGGGAACCGGATGGAAGCATGGGCAGATCCTGTGACAGGAAAAGCGCCGGAGTGCTGGGGACGTGCCATGGGCTGGGTCCCGGTCGCACTGATGAATGATCTGGATTTCCTGGATGAAGACCTTGAAGGCCGGGAAGAAGTGATCCGTATGGCCTGCGATCTGCTCAAGAACCTGTGCAGGTACCAGTCTGAGGAAGGCAGATGGTATCAGGTGGTTGACAAAGGGGAAAGGCCGGACAACTGGCTGGAAAACTCTTGTTCAAGCCTTTACACGGCGGGTTTGTGCAAAGCTATGCGCAAAGGTTTCCTGCCTGACACCTATGCGGACCACGCCCTTAAGGGATATAAGGCAGTTATTTCCTCTCTGACATGGGAGGGGAACGATCTGCAGATCGGAAATGTATGCATTGGTACAGGCGTTGGCGATTATCCTTTCTACATTGCAAGGCCAGTGAGCGTGAATGATCTGCACGCAGTAGGGTCCTTCCTTATCATGTGCACAGAGGTGTACCGGTATTTCTCGGCAAAGTGAGGAAAAGATATGGCTAATCCAAGGAGCAATTCGATAGACATTGCAAGACATTATATGGACAGCCTGTGTATTGAGGGCAGGATTGTCGGGGCAGTACATCCCGATGCAGCATGCGAACTGTTCGGCAAAGAGTTCCGGACGCCCATTATGACTGCCGCCCTCAGCCATCTGAACCATCTGCATCCTGACGGCGTGGCAGCGCTTGCTCAGGGTGCCGGTATGGCGGGTGCCTGTGCCCAGATCGGAATGGGACCCGTTGAAGAGATGCAGCGGGCAATGTGCAAAGCGGACGTGATTAAGATCATCAAGCCATATAAAGATGAAGATGAGATTTTTTCACGCCTGGAGGCTGCCGAAAAGGGAGGCGCCCTGGCAGTCGGCATGGACCTGGAGCATGCCACGAACGTGGATGATGATGAGGATTCGACTGTCGCCGGACAAGCCATGGAACTCAAAAGCATGGAAGCCATACGGCGCTATGTGAACGCAACCAGACTGCCTTTCCTGGTTAAGGGAGCCCTTTCCGTTCAGGATGCACTGCGGTGCCGTGACCTCGGGGTCAAAGGACTGATCCTGAGCCATCATAATGGACTTTTACGCTGGGCGACACCGCCGGTTATGGTCCTGCCGGATATCCGCCGGGCGACAGGATCAGATCTGACGCTGATTGTGGACGGAGGCATTGCGGACGGAGCGGACGCTTACAAAGCCCTTGCCCTTGGTGCCCATGCTGTTTCCGTAGGGCGCCCGCTCATGGATCCACTCAAGGAAAAGGGGCCGGAGGGTGTGAGAGATGAGATCATACGCATGACCAGGGAACTCAAAGCGTATATGCTCAGGACCGGTGTCTGCGATCTTGCCCATATGGACCCTTCTGTCATTCATCCTATGCCGGTATAAGATGAAAGAGGTAATTCATGAAAAAAGAACAGAAATCAATGGGCACGGAGAAGCTTCTCAGACGATTTCTTCCCTATTACAGGAAATACTGGAAGACGCTGGTTTTTGATCTCCTGTGTGCATCGCTGACCACCATTGCGGAGCTTGTGCTCCCTATGATTGTGCGCCTGATCACAGGAGCGGCTACGACACCGGAAGGGATTGCGACGCTGACGCCTGCCTTTGTGATCCGTATAGGTGTCATTTATATGGTGATCCGGGTCATTGATGCACTGGCGAACTATTATATGCAGTCTGTTGGACATATCATGGGTTCCAAACTGGAAACAGATATGCGCACGGACATTTTCCACCATCTTCAGCAGCTGTCCTTTGGTTACTATTCGTCCACAAAAGTCGGCCAGATCATGTCAAGGATCACTTCGGACCTGTTTGAAGTGACGGAATTTTCCCATCACTGCCCGGAAGAGTTTCTCATTGCTTTTGTGAAAATGATAGCAAGCTTCTTCCTGCTGATCCAGATGAATGTTCCGCTGACACTGATGATGTTTTCGGTCCTACCATTCATGGCGTACTTCGCATCACATTACAGCAAGAAATTCCGTTCCACCTTTAAAGAACGCAATCGCCAGGTAGGTGAAATCAATGCCCAGATTGAGGACAGCCTGCTGGGGATCCGTGTGGTCAAGTCGTTTGCCAATGAAGGAATAGAGGAAGAAAAGTTTGACGAAGGCAACCAGAAGTTTCTTCATATCAAAGAGCTTTCTTACCGGTACATGGCGGAGTTCGGAACGAGCACGCGCATATTTGAAGGCCTGATGTATATTCTGGTTGTGGTGGCGGGCGGACTGTTTATTCATAATGGTACGCTCCAGCCTTCAGATTTTGCTGCTT
>CAMNGW010000066.1 GCA_946538615.1 uncultured Clostridia bacterium | reverse complement strand
AAGGCAGCGGCTTGCCCTGCCAGGTCACGGTGGATTCATTGTCTCCGGGCCGCTCCCGCATCCCGTCCTTTCCATCCTGATAAAAGCCCTCCATCACAAAATCAGAAGGGGTCATGGCAATGGTCAGCGTGATGTCAGGATAGAAGGAGGCGGCAATAAGGGCCAGCATGCCTGTCGTGGAGGCGCCCGCAATGCCGATGCGCTCCATTCCCCTGCCCTTCAGAAAGCTGATCGCTTTCCCGAACCGCTCCAGCGGGTAATTGTGGTGCCCATAGTCCTTTTTGCCCGCAGACATGCACAGTGCATGGCAGCCGTTGGCAATCACCCACTGTGCACCGCACCTTGCCATCCAGTCCACAGATGAATCGCCCAGCATCAGGATCACGGCGCTCCGGCTCTGTTCAGGGCCCCCATAGTACGCCCCGTTCCATCCATCTTTTTCCTCTGTAAAAACTTGCTTTTTCATGTCAATGAACTCCTTGTCGTGCCCTGGTTTTCCGGTCAGCACCTTCCGTGTGCTGCCCCCATATCTTTGTTAGATATTACTAACCTCTGTTTCAAAGAGAAGCTGCCTGAAGGGGCAGCTGACGTCGTCTCAGATTTTACTGCGCAGACAGGTTTTGTCAAGGCTGTACCCTGCCCGTCCCGGGCCAGAAAAGACGTTCCTGCCCGGATGCATGCACCGGCCCGGAACCACCTTGTGATCTGTCACCGCTCCAGAGTCCCCTCTGAAAGGCTGTGCCGGTAAAGAAAAAGCATTCTGTCCCACCGTCTTTTCCCCCGGTTTGCGTAAAAACACCAGAGTTTTTTGAAAAAATATCCCGGACAATTATGCATATTCATTGTATTCCCACAAAAATAGGGATATAATGGAAATGTCCGAAAACAGTCGGAATGGCATACAGGGAAATTCAATATACAGGAACCGGGAACCGCCTGCAGCAGAGAAAAACTGCATACATACAGAAACGTTTCACTGTTCCTCACGGAACACCTTTCAGGAGACAGAACACAGCCCATACTGTGCTTTTTTCCATGATTTTTCCCTTTACGGATGCCCCTCAGTATGCATTCCCTTCTCAAATGAACCGTTTACACAAAAAAGGAGGTCTGTCATGTCACGTGACCCCATACAACGACACCTGTCGCGGACAGCCGTGTTGATTCTGACAATCCTCTGTCTCTTTTTCACCTTTCCATCCCTTGCCCAGGACGATATCGTCTATGTGGAGAACCTGTGGAACTTTGTCGACGGGTCCATGGATATTTCCGGAGGCATTCCGGAGACGGTGACAGGCAGGCTCGGAAAGATCCGCGATTCAGGCGTTCTGACAGTCGCCACAGAACCTTATTTCCCGCCCCAGGAGTTTATTGACGACACGCGTCAGGGGCAGGACCGGTTCGTCGGGGCAGATATGGAGCTGGCACGGCTGATTGCTGAAAAAATGCATGTAAGGCTCGAGATTGTCCCTATGGATTTCCATGAAGTGCTCGACCGTGTGGCGGACGGCACATACGACCTGGCCATCTCCGCCCTCGCCTTCACGGAGAGCCGCGCAATGACGCTGACGATGTCCAAGGGATATTATTTCAGCACACAGGAGACCGCCAGCGGGCTTCTCATCCGCGCCGCGGACAGCGGGGAGATCCAGAGCCTCAGCCACCTCGCTTCCAGGGACATTGCCGCCCAGAGCGGGTCCCTACAGGAGACCATGGCTGTGGATTCTGTCAGGCAGTACCGCCAATTCTGGCGGATGAGCACAAGCACTGATGTCATGGATGCTGTGCGCACCGGCAAAGTGGACGCAGGTATCGTGGATGCCGACTCGGCCGCACAGTACATAGCCTCCTGTCCTGACGTGCAGCTCACGTTCGTCCCCATCAGGAGCTTTACGCTCCGGGACGAGTACAAAGGTGACAGGGTGGCCGCCCGCAAGGGCGAACTGGAGCTGATGTATTTTGTCAACGGCGTCATAGACGAAGTCCTGGCTTCGGACCAGTATAACCAGTGGATCAGACAGTACAGTCCGGACTGACAACGAGAGGCGGATAGCGATGAAAAAATGGAAAACATACCAGATCGTCCTGCTCGCGGTGTTCTGTATAGCCCTGAACTTAGTCGGGCGGCTGCTGGCACAGTACCTGCAGCTTCCCCTCTGGCTGGACGCCCAGGGGACTGTTCTGTATGCCTGCATGGGCGGCCCCATCTGCGGGGCCATGATCGGACTGACAAGCAATATTCTCTATGGACACATCCGTGAACTCTCATACATCTATGCCCTGACCAACATGGCCATAGGCATCATCGTCGGCCTGGCCGCCAAGAAAAAATGGATGGACCGTTTTTATGGGGCCATGCAGACAGCCGCCCTTGTCACTGCGGTGGCAACGGCCGTATCGCTCCCCATCAACTGGCTGTTCAACGAGGGCATGACCGGCAACGTCTGGGGAGACGCCATTGTGCAGTACTTTCAGAGTCTGAACTGGCCCTTTCTCCTGTGTACGGCTGTCGCGCAGGTCCTCCTGGAGTTCTCCGACAAGTTCCTGCTCATCACCGCGGCCTTCCTGCTGCTGAAGTTCATAAAGTACCTCACGGAACAGGACGATCTGCGTCCCGGAGCCGGGAAAACAGCTGCCGGCGCGATGGTGCTCTGTATCCTCCTTGGCGCCGCTGCACAGACCGCCTTTCCCGGATATGCCAGTGCCGAGGACTATAACGATTATGTCCAGACCGAGTACTCCGGCAACTCAGGTCTCCCCTGCGGGCAGGCCAATGATATCGCACAGACCCATGACGGGGTCCTGTGGATCGGCACCTATGCCGGGCTCTACCGTTATAACGGCCGGGACTTCAAATGGATCGACCACTATGATTCCGTGCGCAACGTCAACTGTCTCTATGTCGACGAGGAGGGCCGTCTGTGGATCGGCACCAATGACAACGGCCTGTCCATTGCCATTCATGAAAACATTGTCAACGTGATTGACCAGGACAGCGGGCTCTCGTCCAACTCCGTGCGCTCCATCGTCCAGGCCTCAGACGGATACTATTATGTCGGCACCACATCCAGTCTTCAGATCATGCAGCTGAGCAATGGGCTGGAGATCGTCAATACCCTGCGGGAGATCAACTACGCAGAGTGCAGCACCGTGGACAGTGAGGGCCATGTCGCCGTCCTCACCTCCGATGGGAGGCTCTTCCTCATCAGGTCCGGACGGATCCTTTCTTCCATCCGTCTCACCGAAGGGGAGGAAGAATTCAGCTGCTGCGCGTTCGCACCGGACGGGACACTGCTGGCCGGTACGTCCACCAACCATATCTACCGCTATGACATTTCATCCGGCGGATTTGTATGGACCGGGACAACCACCCTCGACGAGGTCTCCTGTCTGTACAACCTCCACTATCTCGATAATGGAACGCTTATCCTGACCGCACTGACCGGCATCGCCTACATTCTTCCGGACCAGACGTGCCAGCTGCTCAACTCCAACACATTCAACAATTCCATCCATCATGTGCTGGAGGATTACCAGGGCAATCTCTGGTTCACGTCCACCCGCCTGGGCCTGCTCCGCCTGACCCGCTCCTCGTTTAAGGATGTCTATGGGACCATTGGCATGGAGCGCTGTGTCGTCAACGCAGTCACGCACTGGAACGGCAGCTACTGCATCGGCACAGACAACGGGCTGGATGTGATCGACTCCGCGTGCCGTAAGCAGATCAGAAACGAACTGACATCTGGGCTCGAGGGCCAGAGGATCCGCTGCGTGCTTACCGACAGCCGGGACCATCTCTGGGTCTGCTCCTATGGCGGCGGCCTGTATGAAGCTTCTTGCGACGGACAGGTCTGGACCTATACCGAGCAGGAAGGCCTTTTCGGCAACCGCACCCGCCTTGTGACTGAGCTTTCCGACGGCACCATTCTTGCAGCCGGTGACACGGGCATCAGCTACATCCGGGACCACAGTGTTGCCCGCACCATACGCAACCGGGACGGGCTGATCAACTCCCTGATCCTGACACTGACAGAAATGCCTGACGGGTCCATTCTCGCCGGAACCGACGGCGACGGCATCGCCGTGCTGCGCCATGAGGCAGTAGAACGGTTTATCACGCACAAGGACGGCCTGACCAGCGGCGTCATCCTGCGCACCATCCGGGACCCGGAATCCGGCGGGGTCATGATTGTCACGAGCAATGGCCTGTGCTATCTGCAGGAAGACGGCACGGTACGTCCCATCCGTCATTTCCCGTACTATAACTGCTATGATATCCGCCCCTGCAGGGAACATGATCTGATGGTCATGTCCAGCGCCGGGATCTACATTGTCAGCCGGGACGACCTGGTCAACGATACGGTCAGCATGCCCTATGAGCTCCTCAACAGCCGCAGCGGCCTGACCACCGCTCTGACTGCCAATTCCTGGAACTATGTGAATGCATCCGGCGAACTCTTTCTCCCCTGTGATACCGGCGTCTATATCTTTGACACCAACAAGTACAACCAGGTCACCCATACCTACCGGATGAACCTGGCCGGTCTGGTTTTTGACGGCAGGTCCCAGCTGATCCCCCGCAACGATACCATTACCATCAGGCAGGGCATTGACCGTGTTGAGCTGTCCCCGGAAATCCTCAATTACACCATTCAGGACCCCAACGTGGGCTACTTCCTCGAGGGATATGATGCCCAGTGGACCATCCTCCCCCACAGCAAGCTGAACACCATCTCCTATACCAACCTTCCCGCCGGCGAATACGTCATCCATCTGGCAGTGTTTGACAGCACCGGAGAGAAAATCATTGAGGAACAGCAGATGAGGATCATCAAAGAGGGCGAGCTCTATGAGACTGTCGCCTTCCGGGTCTACCTGATCATTCTTCTGCTCGCTTTCGTGGTGTGCCTGACCTGGATGATTGTGGAAAGACAGCTCGTCAAGCAGAAGCTGAAGATTGACATGGCCAATGAAACCGTCATGGCCATCGCCAATGCCGTAGACGCCAAGGACGTGCGCACTAGCCAGCACTCCAGGCGCGTGGCTGAATATTCTGTCCTCATCGCACGGGAAATGAACTGCTTCCCCCGCTTCCAGCGCAAGAAAAAGCTTGAGAACCTGCGCGAAGCCGCTCAGATGCATGATATCGGGAAGATCGGCATCCACGACAATGTCCTCAATAAAGTCGGACGGCTGACAGATGAAGAATATGCAGAAATGAAGTCCCACGTCAACCAGGGCGCTGTGATCCTCAAGGACTTCACCCTCGTTGAACATGTGGTGGACGGCACGCGCTACCATCATGAGCGGTATGACGGCCGCGGGTACCCGGACGGCCTTAAAGGCGAGGAGATCCCGCTCTACGGTCGGATCATTGCCGTCGCTGACGCCTTCGATGCCATGACATCCAACCGTGTCTACCGCAAGCAGATGGACACAGACTATGTCATGAACGAAATGGTACGCGGGCGCGGAACACAGTTTGACCCCAATGTGCTTGATGCTTTCCTCCGTCTGGTGGACAAGGGCATCATCAATCTCGAACAGATCTATGCCGAGAAGGCCGCAGAAATCGTTGATGCTGACCAGAAAAACAAGGAAGCCCTTGAAAAGCGTGCAGAAGAGGACAGGAAGATCCAGGCAGACGCCATGAAAGCACAGACGGCTGGCAGTGCACCAGGTCAGCCTGACGGAAAGGGGGCCCCGGCATGAAACGCGTGTACCTTGCGACCCTGATACCCTGCCTGGTCATTGTTCTGGCCTTCCTGGGCTATTCCAACTTCTTTCAGTCCAGTGAAGATGTCGGCGTCATCCGCGTAGGCTTTGTCTTTGACCATGACGAAAGCACATCCTATACCTACAATTTCTCACTGGCCCGGGACGAGCTGGCCAGAAAATACGGTGAGGACATTGAAATTCTCACGCGCAGCAATGTCCCGGATGACGCGACCGATGAGCCCCTGCGCGAGCTTT
The DNA here is from genome assembly GCA_946538615.1 of uncultured Clostridia bacterium. Lineage (GTDB taxonomy): Bacteria > Bacillota > Clostridia > Christensenellales > Aristaeellaceae > UBA2943. The sequence continues at coordinate 8,713 of CAMNGW010000066.1, read as the reverse complement.
CCAAAAAAGGCTGCAGCATTATCTTTATCAACGGCTACAGTCCTCAGGTCCTGGATGTCGCCCGGGAGTTTCCGGATGTCCAGTTCTGCCAGGCCTCCTGGATGGACATAGCCGGCAAAGATGTGCCCAGGAACTATCACAGCTTCAAGGGCGAAGCCTACCAGGCCCGCTATGTCAGCGGAATCGCCGCGGGCATGGTGCTCCGCAGCCTGATCGACCAGGGCACCATCACGCCCGCCCAGGCGCTGGTTGGCTTCGTCTCGGCTTTTCAGAACCCGGAAGTCATTTCCGGCTATACCGCCTTTTTCATGGGCATCCGGTCAGTTGCCCCCGAGGCTGTCATGCACGTGCGGTGCACAGGCACCTGGAGCAGCTTTTCCGAGGAAAAAAGGCTGACAGAAGAATTGCTGGATGAAGGCTGCGTGGTGATCTCCCAGCACTGTGACACCATTGGGCCAGCTCTGGCCTGTGAAGAAGCCGCGGCCACGCGCAATGTCTACTATGTGTCCTATAACCAGAGCCTTCAGCATATTGCGCCGCGCTCCGCCCTGGTTTGTGCCCGGATCAACTGGGTGCCTTATATCACTTCTGCCGTTGAGGCTGTAAAAAGCAAAAAGACCATTGAGCGCTATGTGACAGGTTCTGTTCATGGCAACGACATGTCCGCCGGGTTCGACCACGGCTGGGTGGAAGTCTCAGGTCTCCATGTCTCCTTAGCCGCCCCGGGCACACAGGAAGCTGTCAGCGAGGCGATCGCCCAGTTCAGGCGCGGCCAGAAAAAAATCGCTTTTCAGACAGATGCCACGGCCATCAGCCGCACCGATCCTTCTGTCACCCTGGATCTGAAAAACGGGTACTCCGAAAATACGACTTCCTCCTATCCTTCCTTTGACTATCTGCTTCCTGACCTGATTGAAGTCAGGTAACGTGTATACCAGAAATCTGTACGGTTCTTTCCAATCTTCTCCTTCTTCCTTTCCGACAATCCGGTACACCTGGCCCCGGCATCTTTTGTCCGGCGGCCATTTTTTCGTTTCCCTGTCCCCTGCCGCCATTTTCACTGTGGATTTGCCTTTCCGGACATGCTTATTGTCCGCCAATTCCTGTAAAACAAAAAAGAGGGGTCAGACAGTACCCCTCTCAGATGATTCCGGAACATTCCATGGTGAACCCCCGCACTCAGCTGCATCAGGACTTTCCCGGTATCCACCATGTGGTCCAGGGCCCTGACATGCGCTGTTTCCTGCACCATTCATCTGCATAGCTGCCCGCTGGGGACATGATATGGAAATCGCTGTTTTGTCCCTCAAGGGAATGATCTCCGATTTTCTCGAGGGACGCCGGAAGCCTGACATCAGACAGATTGTAGCAGACATATACGACAAAATCCCCAATATCCGTAACGCCTTCGCAGATACTCAGTACAGTCAGGTCCTGCACCCAGTAAAAGGAGCCGCTCATGAGCTTTTCGGTCCCGACAGGTACATCATACCTCTCACCAGGCCGCCTGCATGGATAGTAAACAAGCGTTTTGCCATCTTCAGTAAACAGAACATCATCGATAAGTTTATAAGCAGGGTTCTTGTCAGAAATTGTGATTTTCTTGACTTCACAGCCCATAAAAGCCTTTTCTCCAATTTCTGTGAGGCTTGAAGGGATGGATAAAGAGGAAATACCGCCGCACATGGCAAACGCACCTGTGCCCAAGGAATGAAGCTGCTGCGGCAGCTTCAGTGCCCCAGCGAGCTGAAAGCATGAGTGAAAGGCGTCCGTGCCGATTGTGAGCAGCGATTTAGGGAAAGAAATGGACCTGATGTTTTCATTTTGACTGAAAGCCCTGTCCCCTATATGCAATGTACCTTCCGGAACAGAATAATTCCCGCCCTTCTTTGTAAAGGGATAACAGATCAGAGTCTTCTCTGCTTTGTGGAACAGAACGCCGTTTTTCACCTCAAAGACCGTGTGGTCCTTTGGAACCTGAATGGTTTTCAGGCTGGTGCACATCTCAAAGGGATTTGTACCCATTGATTCCAGACTGCGGGGCAATTTGACTTCTTCCAGCTTATCACACCAGTAGAAAGCCCCTGAACCGAGATGTGTCACGCCTTCAGGGATGGTTACACTTGTTACCGCTCCGTTTCTGTCGAAGGCACGATCAGCGATCCTGGTCACTGCATGGCCGTCCAGTTCATTGGGGACTGCCAGTTCACCGCCATTCCTGCATTTGGTGATGCAGGCCGAACCGTCTTCAAGGATGGTATAGGTATAACCTTCACTGAGTGCAGATTTCCCGCTTTCAGAGCCGGACGCCAGTGAGGAAGAGAGAAAGGACAGAAGAATCAGCAGGGCCAGCCAGATCAAGTGTATTTTTCTCATGTTGCAAGCCTTCCCTCAGTCATATTGTCAGAAATGATCCTGCTGCTCAGGTTCTCACCATGAATCGTGCAGAAAATCCGAACAGTTAGTAATAAAAATAGCATAAAACTACCCTTCTGTAAACCTATGCTGTGCCTCCGCTTTTCTGGTCCCTCCATCCGTGCATACAGTGTGTCAGTAGGGAGCGGCACAATGAAGAGGGACGCGTGATAACGGGGAGAACATGCACAGAAGATGCACATACCATTTGCCGGACCGCCTGTTTCCGGAGTGAGAAACCTGCAGGGGCTTCTGAGCAGGACAGGCAGTAGATGTCCGAAAGGAAAACAGGATTAAGGGGCTGTATGCATTATTTCCAGGATATTCACACCTACTTCATGCACAGCATACACAAAGGGAACGACGAACTGCCTGAGTAGTACGGAGCTGCCTGGGTGTATACAAAATATCATGTGTCCCTGAAACATAAACTGGATTACACGGACACTGCCAGCCTGTCTGTATGGATGGAACCTTACCGCCAGCCGGTGCTGGTGAACCTGAACTTTGAGCTGCGCCAGCATGAGCAGATTGCAGCCACAGGCAAGCTGGAAAACTGCGTCTTCAGCCTGCAGCGGCAGCGCCCCCTTCGCCTCAGCGCCATCGGGTTCCCGGATGGGGTCCCGGAAGATGTTCCCAACAGCATCCCGGATTTTGTCAGACTGGACAGATCAACAGAAGGCATGGAGGAGCGGTACCGCCGGACCGTGCGCATGTCTGACCTGGACAAAAGCAATCATATGACCAATCTGAGATATATTGACATGTACCTCGATGCTTATGATTCCACCTTCTGGAAAGCATTTGAACCTAGGGCAATGGAGATCTCTTTCCTGTCCCAGTGCCGGGAGGAGGCAGAACTGACAGTCCTCAGCCGTGCAGAAAATGATGCCATTTATCTGGCAGCAGTGCACGCCGACGGGAGCCCGGCTTCAATGGCCATGTTCAGTCAATCATGCTGATTGGCTCAACAGGACCGGGGGACTGCGCATCCAGCGTCATTCAGGCGATCTGAAAAGACATCCTTCCTGCTCATAGAGCTGCCGGATGTCTTTTTGTATGTCTTCCCATGACCGCCTCTTCTTTCAGAATCCGGCAATGATCTTTATGATGAGACGCCATCGCAGGACAGACGCCAGGGCTGAGGGACGTGCCGTGTAAACTCTTCAGAAAGAGATTGACCTGTCCGGTCCTGCATGGTACCTCTCTCTATTCGGCATGTGCAGTGCCCAATATGGACTCCACCCTGATGGTGCGTTTGTCAGCCTGTGTCACAGCCCTTTTGAACCCGTATGCAGCATATCATCTTCAGAATGGCCATAGATGCTCTCCCGCACGCAACACCCTGTGCTGCGATGGGCATTTTTCTCCCTCCGGCACCGTCCCATTGCCGTTGAGCAGGCAAACGATGGTCAGCACGATAACGGCAACACCGCCGGGTTCCGTGCTGCCCGTCCTCCTGTTTTCAAAGATCGCTGCAGGATACAGAATCAGGCCACAAGCCCAAAGCAGCAGGATCAGGATGTGCCCCGGTCATAAAATATGATCTGTTCTGTTCATCATAATGCCGCCAGACATCTGACAGATCACTTAAATCATCATGTCTTCAGGTATTTCCGTTTGAGGCCTCAGATCCCGGCTTGTCTGGTCCATACGGATCAGACAGCATGGATGCGGGCCATACAAAAAAGGGGCGCACAGCGTATGCGCTCCCTTTTGCATATACATTCTTTCCCTCATGCAGACTGGACATTGGTGCGCAGCCGTTTCAGGCTGACATCCTCCTTTGTGCCAGTGAACCGGACTTCCATGATCATCCGCCCGGCAGTTCAGCCAGAAACGGCCCTTGTGTCAGTCACATGTCTGCATCAAGTTCATCTGCATCACTTGCGGATCCACCCAACTGCACCCCGCAGGCTGACAAGGTACCAGCCATCTTCCTCCCTCAGGATGGGAAGCCGGGTATTTTTATCCAGCAGAGCAACTTTAAGCGCAGCGGTGTCGTTCCATGCATATACCGTTGTTTCCCTTTCAGTCACGTACCAGGCCGGATTGATGGCGATGTAATCTGCGTTAAGCCAGCCGCACGGTGAATCCACAGAATCGCCAACTGTGCAATATACAAATCCATTCTCTACCCTGGGCCCATCTGGCAAATCTGCTCCGACCACAATTGGCACATCTCCAAAAAACAGGGTCTGCACCGCTCTGGAAGAGGACCGCGGCTGCTCCCGCAATGTAAGACTTTCACACAGCACGGCAGCCGGGTACCCGATCTGCTGTCCCGGTTCACAAGGCGGTATGACTTCCGCATGAGCAGCCGCAAAGCACCCAATTGAAAGAATCATCGAAGTTAAAATCGTCATCCATCTGTACTTTTTCATAAGTTTCCTTCCTTCCGGTCCGGACATGTATCTTTTATCGCATCCGGCTCACTATTCACACGCGGTTCTCAAATTCAGACACGGCCGTACCCCATTATAGCACGCAGAGGGCACGATGAGAAATTTGCAGTGTTTTTTCTCCATGATTTGTTCTCTTAACCAGTCACTGCCCAAATCAGGGAACCTTCCGTACCATACAGTTGAACTCTGCCAATCAGTTATGTTACAATAACATCAGCAATCGGTCACTGACCAATGTAAAATGACAACAGGAGGAAAAAAAGATGGCATTCGATCTCAGTCAGGCCCAGGGACTGCTGAACAAAGGGATTGAGCAGGCACAGGACATTATTCAGAACCCTTCAAAAGTGGACGATATTCTGATCCAGCTCGAGGAAAAACTGAAAGCGGTTCCAACCATCGGGTCCACACTTTCCGATGTACCGCTCATGATTGCGATGGTCAAAGCATGGATCAAAAAAGAATATACCGTTGTTTCCCCGAAAGTAATTGCCTGCCTCGTCGGTGCAGCACTGTATATGGTGAACAAAAAAGACCTGATTCCGGACTCCATTCCGGTCATAGGGATGGCGGACGATCTGGCTGTACTGGGCCTGGCTCTCAAGCTTTCCGAGCCCGAGCTGAAGGCCTTCTCTGAATGGAGAGCTGGCCACAGCGTGCAGTATTGACCCGCATACTGTGTACCTTCTTTCATAAGCACCAGAACATGCAGGGCAGCTTTCAGTATGGACGGCCGTCACAGAACCGGCTGACTGCAGATGGCAGAAATGTATACAGATGCTGAAAATTGATTCTGAAAAGTCCCGCGGTCCAGGATCGCGGGACTTTTTTTGCGCAGACATACAATGTTCATCTTCCTGTATGACCGAAGCAGGGGCGGCCGCGCATGAAAGCGCTCCGTATGTGTGCAGCGTTCATTGTCGCACAGTTCACACATATGGCCTCGCGTCCAGGGTACCGCCAATATGTACAAAGAAGCACTGCTTTGTTTCGCCTGATACTGATGGCTCCGGAGAAATAATCTGTCATCATGCGGGCGCGGCCTCATCCGGATCATGCAGCGCAGGTAACAGATGGTACCCGGACACATGCTGACAGCTGGACCATCCGTCTGCTTCACGGTCATGGCGAGGACTGTCCTTTTTTCCGTATCCTTGTTATCTGGGCTCCCCTGTCTCCTTTTGTGATGATTCTGTATTCGCTTTACATCCTGTCTATAAGGTCAGGTCCTGTCCATCTTTCTCAGCGTAAGGCTTATGAATGCCTTTTTTCCTGGTCACATCCAAAACTGTTGAACCATGCCCGTTCACTGAATGCCTTCTTCTTTGGCACTGAAGGCTTTTCTGCAGGGATACCAATGGGAAGCATGCACACCAGTTCATAACCATTGGGCACATCAAGGATTTCTGCCATCTGGTCCCCTATTCTGTCCGTATCCGTGATGTGCCCTTCATACCAGCAGCTCCTGTACCCGAGGGCCTCTGCTGCAAGGAGCATATTTTCGATGGCCGCTGAATAGTCCTGGACTGCAAAGCAGCGGTCCCGATAGGCATTGATCCTTTGTGTGAGCACACAGATCACAGCCGGAGCCGTTTCCGCAACCGGCGGCCGGATCACAGCTTTCAGCTTTCCCAATACTTCAGGGTCGTCGACTCCGATCAGTCCTGTCGTCTGCTTATTGCACCCGGACGGTGCATCCAGTCCGGCCTGCATAATGATCCGGAGGTCCTCACGTGGCACAGGTTCCGGCAGGTACTTCCCGCGGTAGCTTCTCCTTTCGGCCAGGGCAGTCAGGACACCGGATTCTTTCGCAGGCGAATAGTCCCTGCGGTAGTACTTGGCCTGAAAGGTTTCGCTTCCATCCAATTTGCTGAATACTGTGTCCATAAAATAGTGCATGCCCAGCTTTTCCATCACCCGCTGGCTCTTGTGGTTCTCAGAAGCAAAAATCCCGTCAATCGCATCCACTGGCCGGACTTTACGGACCTGCTCAATCAAAGCCTTCAGATATTCCACAACATATCCGTTGCCCCACTTGTCCGCCCGGATATTGTATCCGATCTCCCAGGCGTCCCTCTCGGCATGATAGTGCATCCCGCCGCTGCCGATCAGTTCACCTGTGCTTTTCAGCACGATCCCCTCGTCATAGTTGTCCGGGTCGTCCGGGTCCCGTTTCTCCAGCCATGCCCGGACATCCTCCACCCGGTGATAGAGCGGATAAATCATGTAGGTGTTCACCTTCGGGTCGCCGCACCATCGGAAGGCCATCTCTGCATCATCCGGAGCCAGCGGCCGGATCATCAGTCTTTCCGTTTCAAAACAGATTCTCATAACATGTTACCTCTTTTACAAATATATGCACAGGTACAGAACAGTCCCTGCTTCCGGGAACTGCCTTTCCTGCTTTCTTCTGGTTTTCCAGTCTTCCCCGCCCGTTTCCAGCCGGACCCGGGAGCTTCTGCCGTTTTCTTCCCTTTTACCGGCTCAGCTGTCCTAGGCCCGGCACAGGAACGGGACACGTCTTACCAGACTGAGAAGAAGAATCCAGCCAGGGGCGAAAGAACGATCATGATGACCGAGAACGTAAAGCACTCTGTGGAAATCAGGGTCGCCCGGTTCTCGGAGGGGAACATGCTCTGGAGCAGGGTATTGGTCCTCACCTGCAGGGCGTCATCCGCCAGTGCCGCAAGGAGCCCGCCAGCTGCCATAAGCAGATGAATGCCGGTATGCTCCAGTGCGATTCCCGTAAGCACCAGTCCGGCAGCTGACAGGAAAATGCATCTGTAACTGTATTTCCTCAACCTCAGGATCATTTTAGACCCGATGATACCTCCCAGCTGCATCGCAAGCAGTGCAGGCCCCAGCCATTTATCCGGAATTCCGGCACTGGGAAGCTTTGCCTGAAGAAAGAAAAGCAGCAGAATGTCCCCCGCGCCGATGAGCGAATTGGTCATCATCAGCATAAAAGCCTTCTTCTGCTTTCTCAGGAACTGCAGACTGTCCCGGAAGCACCTGAGCAGGGCGCTGAATGGCGAATATGTGCCGGAGCGGGGCGCTGACTTTTGTGTTTGAATTTCCTTCAGGGAGAGCAGTATCCCGATCCTGACCAGACTGGTCACAATCCCGGTCGCATAGGCAATGCGGTACCCGATCACCAGGGCAAAGCCGGCGCACAGGGTGGAAATTCCGCCAAAGAGACGATAAATCGTGAGCTGATTGGATTCATACCGGTCGTATTCCGATGCTTTCCCGGCACTTTTCAGCGAATCGTAGGCAAGCGCATCGCCGGACCCTGAAGCAAAGCTGTCGCAGACCGCATACAGCGCGATGGACAGGCAAACCATGAAAAGGTTATTGGACAGGATCATCACCAGGCTGGCCAGAATATGAACCAGTGTACTGACCACCAGCATCCTTTTCCTTCCGAACACGTCCGCCATCGTACCGGACGGAATTTCGGTCAGGAGACTGGCCGCGTGGTAAGCCGTTTCTGCCAGACCAATCTCCGGCAGGCTGAAACCCCGGGCTGCCAGAATCGCTACCCAGGCCCCTGTCAGGGAAAGGTTGGCCAAAACAGATGAAGCATACAGTTTTCTGATCTGATTTTTTATTATGAACATATAAAAACTCCTTAACAATCTTTTTTCTGTTAAGGAGAACATATACCCGTGAACCGGTTCGGGCCCAAAAAGGCATACTTCCCCCTTTATGGGGCATCAATTACGCCTTTAAAGAGCAGTACGTTGCACATCTTCCACAACATCACGCCGAACCTCCTGTCGTAAAAAATATAGCAGGGAACCGGCTGCCTGTCAATCCGGAGCAGAATTGTGGGGTTTAGCTAGAAAAGTGTGGTATTAGTTATAAAAATGTGGTACAATTAGTCAACACAC
>CAMNGW010000065.1 GCA_946538615.1 uncultured Clostridia bacterium | reverse complement strand
AAGCCGCGCAAAGCTTCCTTCTTCATCAACGGCTGGGGCGCTGACTTCGCAGACCCGATCAACTTCCTTGGTCAGGAAACCTACAATGATACGGCTGCTTATTATTCCAATGCTTACAGCAACATCAACGATGCAACCGATGAAGATCTGATTGCTGCTTACAAGGAATTCACTGATCTGGTAGTTGCTGCTAAGGCGATCACCAATGATATGGATGCCCGTTATGCTGCTTTTGCCAAAGCTGAAGCCTGCTTCCTTGGCCATTGCTTCACCATTCCCTGCAGCTATGAAGTTGCCTGGGAACTGACAAAGATCAACAATTACAGCAGAGTTTACAGTGCTTATGGCATGCAGGCTTATCGTTATGTGGATTGGGAGACCTCCACGGTGCCCTACACCACTGAACAGATGGCTGCCTTTGCCGCCGCATATGCTGCCGAGTAATACAATAGCATAGGATCCCACCGTTCCGGGGCAGTTCCTTCTTCGGGAGGGACTGCCCTGTCTGTTTATCAGATCGTGAGTGCGATCTCAGTTCCGGGGAGCGCTCTTCAAGAAACTGAGATCGCGCCCACGGCGTAATTCGAAAAAAAGGGGATGCATAGCATGGCCAAATACATCCTGAAGCGGCTTTTTCAGTCACTGATTACCGTGCTGCTGGTTGTCAGCCTGGTTTTCATTCTGCTTCGGATGATGCCCTCGGATTATTTCTTTACCGAGGAAGAACTGATGAAGTTCACCGACCAGCAGAAATATGCCAAACTGGAAAGACTTGGCATTATGGAGAACTGCAAGGTATGCGGTGGAAGCGGGCATGTTGGGGAGAATAACTGTGAACACTGTGCAGGTACCGGATATGCCAACCGCAGCACACTTGCACAGCTTGGGGATTTTTATTACAACATGCTGGAAATGCGGGTTTTCAATGCCAAAGGTAAAGAAGTCAAGACCATCAATCCTGTTCCGGTGATCGATTATTTAAAGTCCAAATGGAGCAGCGGGGAAGATCCCTTTGCAGGCAGCCTTAAGGATGGATATACGGTGCGACCTGTATTCAATCTTGGGAAATCCATCCGTCTGGAAAAGAATCAGTACGTTACTGACGTTATAGCCACAAAGATGTCAATCTCCCTGGAGATTGGCCTGATCTCACTGGCCATTTCACTGGTTCTCGGCGTGGTTTTTGGTGTGCTGCAGGCAAGGAACAAAAACGGTGTCTTTGACCATGTGGGAACGGGCTATACCGTTGTTGTGAATGCAGTCCCGCACCTGGTGATCTATACGGTGATTATGATTCTTGGTTCAAGCCTTCTGGGACTGCCCATGCGTTACGATGCTACTGCAGCCAATTCCGGATTGACCAAGGTCCTCCCCATTGTCTGCCTGTCCATCGGTTCGACTGCAGGCTATATGCTCTGGACAAGACGCTACATGGTAGATGAACTGAATAAGGATTATATCCGGCTTGCCAAACTGAAGGGATTGAGCAGCCGAAAAGTCATGTTCAGGCATGTGCTGAAAAATGCTTTTGTGCCGCTTGCGCAATATCTGCCCTATTCCGTTCTGCTGACGGTTGGAGGCTCTCTGCTGGTTGAAACTTTCTTCTCTGTTCCAGGCATGGGCCCTGAACTGACTAAGGCGATCAGCCGGTACGATCTGAACCTGGTTCAGGGTATCGTATTGCTGTATGCTTCTCTGGGCATTTTAGGCGTTTTCCTGGGCGACCTGCTGATGACCATGATTGATCCGCGGATCAAGCTGACCGGGAAGGGAGATGTGCGTTAATGGCAAAAGTATCCCCGAAAAAGACGATCCAGGAGCTTGAAGCCCCTGTTGTCAATTTGAAAGCTGATGTGGGCAAGTCAGAGAAAGACAATAAGAGCGAGCGGCCCATGGGACGTGAATATCCACAGAGCCGTAACAGGATGCCTGAAAAACAGCTCTTTGAGTTTGCTGAGTATAAAGCGCAGGATGCGGAAAAAATTGGCTATTCCAATTATTCTTACTGGAAGAGCGTATGGCAGAACTTTCTGAAGAACCGGCCGGCTGTCATCATGTCTGTGGTATTCGTCCTCCTCTTTATATTCACCTTTGTTGCATCTGCTATTGGAAAATATGATATCAATATGGAACCGGACCCGCTCAACCGGGCATATATTACACCGAACAGTGAATTCTGGTTCGGAACAAATGCCATTGGCCAGGACTACTGGGCGCAGGTATGGTACGCGACCCGGGCGTCTATCCTCCTGGCTGTGCTGGTTTCCCTCGGACAGATTCTGGTGGGTGTAATCATTGGCCTGGTTTGGGGCTATGTCCGCAAGCTGGATCGCTTTTTTACAGAACTCTACAATCTGATCGACAACATTCCCACCATTATCTATATGACACTCATCGCACTCATGGTTGGCAAATCCATGGTGACCATGGGCGTCACTATGGTGGCATTCGGCTGGCTCGCAACAGCAAGAAATGTCCGCAACCTTGTTTTTATGTACCGTGACAGGGAATATAACCTTGCTTCAAGATGCCTGGGTACAGGACTGTGGAGGATTCTTTTCAGAAATATTTTCCCTTATCTTGTTTCAGTTATTATTCTGCGTATGGCCCTTGCGATTCCCAGCACGATTGCCTATGAAACGACACTGACTTACCTGGGACTCATGGATATTACGAAGCCAAGTCTGGGCATGCTCCTGTCCTCGGCCCGTGCGGTATTTCCCCGCGCGTCTTATACCTTGCTGTTCCCGGCAGTTATCGTATCAATCATAACCATTACATTCTATTTGGTTGGCAATGCGTTTTCGGATGCATGTGACCCCCGTAATCATGTGTAAAGGAGGAAATGGAAGATGAGTGAAGCGACTCGCCCTATCGACTTTGATGAAAGAGCGAAAGCGATTTTAGCCCAGGAACCTCTTCTGTCTGCACGTGATGTTGAGGTGACATTCTCGCTGCGGGGAAATAAATTAACGGCTATCCGCCGCACGTCCCTGGACCTGTATGAAGGTGAAACACTTGCCATTGTCGGTGAATCAGGATCAGGGAAGAGTGTATTCACCAAGTGTTTTGTCGGCATGCTTGACAAAAATGGCACCATTACAAATGGGTCCATTCTGTATGATGGACAGGACCTGACCAAGCTGACTGAAAAAGAATGGCTGAAAATCCGCGGCAAGAAAATTGCGATGGTCACGCAGGACCCTATGACCAGTCTGAACCCGCTGAAGACAGTGGGTTACCAGATCAGGGAGGCTGTCGAACTGCACCAGGGATTAAAAGGAAAGGCAGCCAAAGATGAGACGATACGTATCCTCAAAGCAGTCGGCATCCCGGACCCGGAGAGAAGATACAAACAGTATCCTCATGAGTTCTCAGGCGGTATGAGACAGCGTGTGGTCATTGCGATTGCAGTGGCCTGCAAACCTCAGATCCTGATCTGTGATGAGCCTACGACAGCTCTTGACGTGACCATTCAGGCACAAATTCTCGATTTGATCCGCAGGCTTCAGAAAGAACAGGGCATGACGATCATCTACATTACCCATGACCTTGGCGTTGTGGCCAATGTGGCGGACCGTGTTGCTGTGATGTATGCGGGACAGATTATTGAAGTCGGGATGTGCAATGAAGTTTTCTTTGACGCATGGCACCCTTATACCTGGGCACTGCTGCAGGCACTCCCACAATTGGGTGTAAAAGGGGAGAAGCTTCCGGCTATTGATGGTACACCTCCGAATCTCTTTAATAAGATTCAGGGTGATGCTTTTGCACCGCGCAATAAGCAGGCTTTGAACATTGATTTTCTGGAAGAACCGCCGATGTATGAGGTCACTTCCACCCATCAGGTGAAAGCCTGGCTTCGAGATCCCCGTGCCCCTAAAGTTGCTCAGCCCACAGCAATTGCCCGACTGGCAGAGACGAAGGAAAATCTGGGCACAGATCCGAATGCATATCATCCTCATTTGGATCCGAACCGTGAGAAACTCATTGAAGTCAAAAATATGCAGGTGACTTTCGGAGCGGGCCGCCACAAATTTGTTGCCGTCGACCATGTCAATTTTGAGATCTATAAAGGGGAAACCTTCTCCCTGGTAGGTGAATCAGGCTCCGGAAAAACAACCATAGGGCGCGCTATTGTCAGGATCAATCCAATTACAAGCGGTGAGGTCCTCTTCAAAGGGGAAAGGATCAGCGGAAAGATATCCAAGGAGATGGATACAAAAGTGATCCGCTCCATGCAGATGATCTTCCAGGATCCTATGGCATCCCTGAATGAACGTGCAAAAGTTGATTATATTGTTTCGGAAGGGTTGCATAATTTCCATCTGTATTCAGATGAGCATGACCGGCAGGATAAAGTGCAAGCCGCTCTCAGGGAGGTTGGGCTTCTGCCTGAGTTCTCAAGCCGTTTCCCGCATGAGTTCTCTGGCGGTCAGCGTCAGCGCATAGGTATTGCCCGAAGCCTGATCATGGAGCCGGAGTTCATTGTTGCAGATGAACCCATTTCTGCTCTTGACGTGTCGATCCGGGCACAGGTCCTTAATCTTCTTAATGATATGAAGAAAAAGCGTGGCCTGACTTATCTGTTCATTGCGCACGACCTGTCGGTGGTACGTTTTATTTCGGACCGCATTGCAGTCATTCACAAGGGACGGATTGTTGAACTTGCAGAGGCAGAAGAATTGTTCCTCAGGCCAATGCATCCTTATACCAAAGCCCTTCTGTCAGCTGTTCCCAATCCTAATCCGTATCTTGAACGCTCAAAGCAGCTTGTGGTCTATGACCCTTCCGTACATGATTATTCAGTGGATAAGCCCGTATGGAGCGAACTTCTCCCTGGACATTACGTTTATGGAAATGAACGGGAGCTCGATGGCTACCGTAAGGAATTTCATCTGTGATTTCAAAATCCCGGCGCAATGCCGGGATTTTTGCGATACAGGCCATTGTGGCTGAAGAAATTGATTTCAGAAAGCTCACGAGTCTGCGGTGGGAAGCTGATTAACTCAAGGGCTGAAAAGACGGGGATGTTTCTAAAAGACTTTTAGTTCCACAAGACGGGATTCGCTCCGCTGTGCCTGTTTTCAGCGAGAAAAAGCAACAGGACAGGCCATGCGGGCGGGTCCTGTTGCTTTTTCAATGCTTCATCTGGATATGATGTCGTCAGTTGCCATCTGCTGAGGCGGGAAGGGGGAGAAGAGGCGCTGGAGCTGTACGGGCAATATCCCAGCTTTCTGTGCTTCCGACATGGCGGAGAATGAGATGATCTGCCCCTTCTGAATAGCCAACAAGCGCATATGTGCGCTCTCCATTCAGGAAAATAGAACCCAAGGCATCGATGGACCAGGTCGACTCTGCACCGTCAATGACGGCAGTCCCATCACCGCGCAGGAGCAAAGTGTGCCCCTCTGTTTCCCATGTGCCGCAGATCGACCACATGAGGGAAGCATTGATGATTTTCCCGATTTCCTCATCAGGAAGTGCGCGCTGCAGGTAGGGGTAAGCCAGGTCGTGGGACCCTTTCTGCTCAAGCGCCAGGCCCGCTTCTTTACAACTGACCTGGAAAAGGTGCAGAAGATCGCTGTATGGTTCGGGCAGGGCGCTCAGGTCCAATTCGTCCAGCAGAGCAGCAACCTCCGTCCAGTTTCCATCAGCAAAAGCAGAACGTGCTTTTTCAGCGGCATCATCATAAAGACTTGCTGCGGAAATTTCCTTTTTTTCCTCAGCATCTTCCCATTGTCCTGCCTGATCATAATAGGAAATGGCTTCCTTGTCTTTTCCCTCGTCGGCAGAGGCTTGACCAAGGCGATAATAGCATTGTGCCAGCTGGTCCCTTGAATCCTGATAATCCCCCAGGGAAGCATACACGGCAGCAGCTTCTTCATAATGTCCGGTCGTGAAGAGGGTGCCGGCATATTCATACCGGATGGCCTGCTCGCGCTGTGAGGCGTCTGAATACCCAGCGAGCACGGCAAAGGCATCTGCGGCTTCCTGAAGCTTACCGGAAGCGTAGAGTGCTTCGGCTATCTGGTAGCGACAGGCATTCGCTCTTGTCTGAGCATCCTGATAGGATGGGATCGTATCAAAAAGGGAAGATGCACCGGCCAGATCCCCGGATGCAGCGAGTTTTTCAGCTTGTGTATAGATGATGCCGGAGACACGGCTGGCACTGTCGCTGTATGTACCAAGTGCTTCAAATTGCGCTTTTGCTTCATCTGGTTTATTTTCCTCGAGAAGCTGCTGAGCGTACAGATACAGACTTTGTTTGCTTTGCTCTTCGCTGTCTTCATATTTGCCAAGGGCTGAAAACAGTTTTGCGGCTTCCTGGTATTTTTTTGCTGACAAGGCTGAAAGTGCACTCTGATAGTCACAGGCTTTGACCATTGTTTTTGCATCAGAATAAGAACCGAGTGAAGCGAAGAATTCACGGGCCGCAGCATAATCACCTGCGTCATATGCGGCACGGGCAATGGCATAATTGGCCTCATTCAAATGATTCTTGCTTTGCATATAATTACCAAGGGATTCATAAATTGAGGCCGCTTTTTCCCATTCTGTCTCCTGCATATACTGATTCGCAAGAGCATATCTCGTCTGCCTGTAGAGCTGGGCCGAACGCGAGTAGGTGCCAAGGGATTGATAAATTTCAGCCGCCTCTTCCAGTTTGCCATCCTTTGAAAGACTGGAAGCATATGCATACCATGTTTTCTGGAGCTGTTTGGCACTGTCAGAGTAGTCCCCGAGGGATTCAAAACCCGTGATAGCTGTATTGTAGTCACCGCGCTCAAGAGCTGCTTTAGAAGGCAGATATACGCATTCAAGCATCAGCGTATCGACATCGCCGTAATCCTCAGGAAGCTGAGCGAACAGGCTCAATGCACGCTGGTACTCTGTGTCTTTCATGGCTGATTTGGCCTCAAGATACAGACAGGCGAGACGCTGCTCATCTGCATCAAGATAACCGGGAATGGAAGCGAACAGACTCGCAGCAGTCACATAATCGCCCTCGTCAAAGGCTTGCACGGCAGGCGTATAAATGCACTGTCTTGCCATATCCTTGGCATCTTCATAATCTCCGGCCAGGAGGAAAGCAGCGCCGGCCTCTGTGTTTTTACCTTCATTGTAGAGCTTGGTTCCCTTGATATAATTGGCTTTTTTCAGTAAATCTTCAACCCCGTCATGTGTACGGATGGCGGAAAGGAGTTCAAGTGCAGTGTCTGCATCTTCTGCTTCAAGGGCCTTCAGTGCCTGCTGGTAACGGGCATTTACTGCGTAACTCAGACTGTCCTGATATGTCCCGAGGGCATCAAATGCTGTTATGGCTTCCACATAGTTCCCGGAAGCATACAGCTCGATTGCCTTCTGGTAGTTGCACTCTGTCACGCGGTCAGCGCTGTCAAGATAGTTCCCGAGCTGAGAGAATAGATCTGCGGCTTCGGATGTTTTTCCTTCATGAAGAAGCAGGCCGGCCCTGAGGTAATCAGACTGTTTAGCGAGTGTGGCACTGTCAAGATAGGTACCTAATGAAGTAAAAACTGTATGGGCCTGTATGAGCTGGTCCATATTATTCGAGTTCAGGAATTGTTTGGCCTGCTCATACCGTGCCTGCGTGATATAATCTGGTGCGTCACGGTAGCTGCCCATGGATGTGAATGTAGAAATGGCGGCATCATATTGTTTTGCCTGTAATTGTGAGATGGCATTGCGGTAGCGGGCATAGGGCAGAAGATGGAAGTATCCGACATAGCCAATTGCCAGCAGGACGAATAAAGTAATGACGCCAGTCAAGATCCGGCGCTTTTTCTTTATTTTTTCCATAGCTTCCTGCTCACGGACCTGCTGGACACGGGAGACTTCTTCGCGGGTACTGTGAGCTTTCTGATCCAGTTTTTTCTGGTGCTCTGCTACAACAGCTTCGACCGTTTCCCGGTTGAAACGGGCAAAGACGTCAGACTTCCGCTGAAGACAATGAGCACAGACTTCAGAGGTTAAAAGATTAGGTCGTCCGCATACACACAGCCAGACATTTTCCTGCTCCTGAGGAAACCCAACGGCGTTCTCACCGGCTACAAAGCGCAGCATCTCAAGGTCCCGGCTGTTTTTCAGACGGTTTGACTGGTATTCGGTCATCGGATTGCGGCCCTTGCGCCACACGGTACCGTCCTCATACCAGATTTTCTCAATGATGACTTCAACTTTGTATGGGACCTCAGACGAAGGAAGCGGAACAATAAAACTGTACGTCTCGCGGCAGGCTGCGGACAAATCATGAGCACGGAACAGGACACGGCTGCTTTCCTCACCGTCATGGGTATGCAAAACAAGGGTAACTTCTGTAGAAACCACTGTTTTTTGCCCGAGATTATGCAACGTCACGTCAGCCCCGGTACCTTCTCTGTCAATCAATTGACAGCGCCAGACTTCAGCAGGGCAAGAAAGATCTATTTTCACAGAAAACCACCTCTTTGTGAATGCATAGGATCAGACGTGGATAACAAGGAATTCTGTAAGTATCATGTCTTCAAAGATAGCCATCAGCTCAATGACGTTTCCGTCCTGGGTCTTTGTGAAATACCGCAGAACAGCAGAGGCATCCTGACCATATTCGCAGAAGGCATAGTTCCCATCGGCGGGTGTGCCATAAAGGACCTCGTGTTCTCCGTCGTATTCTCCTTCTCCGAAACGAAAACGTGACAGCACAGAGGCAAAGGTATCACCGACACGGATCGCACGGGGACCTTCAAATCCATCCGTGCCGACAGTCAGAGACAGGATCGACGGATTTTCCATGGATGCATCATAATGGTAAAAAATTTCGCATGGGCCATAGTCTACCATACGTACGTAAGACCCATCGCTGTCCTGCATTTGCGTATCCTCTATGGGTTCGCCAAAATGCTGATTAAGTTCCTCAGGGGAAGTATGCAGGAAGTCTATTCCGGAAAACGTAAGATCTGCCTCGGAGAAAGGTGTGAGAGTGAGCCCATCAAAACTGGTCGTGACCTGTGAGTACGCGGTGCTTTTCTGACTTTGCGCAACAAGGTCCAGTGTAGACATGACATCGCTTTGAGAAACACGGTTTGTCAGTCCGAAGACACGAATACTGTCAACGAGACCGGATGAAAGGGTATAAAGGATGCCAAGATCAGAGTACTGGCCATCACTCATACGTGCATGCAGCGTATACTGAACAGATTGGATGCGCTGACCGTCTCTTGCCAGCCATGCCCATGAAGCCTGCTGGGGGAGCTCATTATACAGATACAGAACGGCATGGTTGTAATCGCCGCGCAGCAGAGGATTTTCAGAAGTATAAGAAGCCAGAAGGTCCTGAAGGGTCTGTCCGACACAGGTATTGCGGGAGGCTGTGACATCTTCGCTTTGAATGACGAACTGCAGAAGTGTTGACCCTTCGTCCATGCTGGGATGATTGAGGTATAAAGTGCCAAAATCATAGACAAAAGCGTAGCCGTCTTCTGTCAGGTCTTCCTCAGAAGAGGGCTTGATGATGGGCTCCTGCGTCTTGGCAAGCGTTACAATCTTGGCAGTTATATCTGCGATATCTTCAAGTGAGAGTGGAGGAACGGTGTCGTCTTCAGCTATGGCCAGACCAGTAAATACCATGCCAAGAAGGAACAGACCAATAAAGCGCTTTAGACTCATAATAAACCTCATTTCCATTTGATATCCATTTTCATTGTACAGCGAAACCACATAAGTGTAAAGTTTTTGTACAGAGAACCAGAAATAATTCACAAACTTTTCTCAATTTGAAACATATCCGGAAACTGATAAGAGGCGTCAGATTAAAATCCCTTTTGTGTGGTCGATTTCGTGCTGAATAATCTGCGCTGTAAAACCGGAAAAGTCTTCCTCGTGCCAATGAAATTGCATATCCTGAAAACGGACGGAGATTTTCTGGTACCGGGTGACAGTTTTCTGTCCCTTGTGGCACAGACAGCCTTCTTGTGCCGTATATGGCCCTTTTTGTGCCGTGATTTCTGGATTCAGCATGGTCCGTACACCATCTTCTGATTCAAAGACGATGATTTTTTTCAGGCAGCCGATCATGTTGCCAGCTATGCCTACACAGTCGGGATGTGCGTTCATGGTCTGTACAAGATCGACAACGTTTTTCAAATCCTGAGCGTCAGCAAAATCGGAAGGAAGGGCGAGGAAAAGAGGATTGTCTACTATGGCCTGAATCATAAAACAGGAACATCTCCATTTCTCTTAAAGCTGGTGACAGACAAAGAAATGACATTCGACGCGGTACTGATAAATACCTGCAAGAAAGTGTTTCAGGTTTCATCACCTTGTGATATACTGAGCCTCTATTGTCAGAATACAAAACGGAGGCATCATGATGCAGGATGTTCAGAATCTACTCAATTTTATTGGAAACAGCGCTACGGCATTTCAGGCCGTTGAGACTGCCAAGCAGATGCTGATTGCCAGCGGGTTCCGGGTACTTAAGGAGACGTCCCCATGGCAGCTGGTGGGGGGCGGGAAATATCTTGTGACGCGCAACCAGTCAAGCCTGATTGCATTTGTTATGCCAGATAACGGTCAGATTGATCATTTTCAGATTGTAGCCAGTCACAGTGACTCTCCGATGTTCAAGATCAAAGAGCATCCGGAGCTTACATCAGATAAGTATGTGCGCCTGGACGTGGAAGGATACGGCGGAATGATTATGTCATCATGGTTCGACCGTCCGCTCAGTGTGGCAGGACGTGTGGCGGTCCGCACCGCAACGGGGATCGAAACACGACTGGTGGACCTCAAACGTGACATGGCCGTGATTCCTAACGTGGCGATACATATGAACCGTGACATCAATGACGGATATAAGTACCAGGCCAATGTGGACCTTATGCCGCTATGGGGCGATGGAAAGAGCAAGGAAAGTTTCCGTAAAATGATAGCCAGTGCCGTGTCAGCTGAAGAGAAAGACATACTGGGCACGGACCTTTATATCTACAACCGCATGCCCGGTACGGTTTGGGGCATGGACAATGCTTATTTTTCTGCACCGCGCATTGATAATCTTGAATGTGCTTTCTCCTCTGTCGAGGCGATTCAACATGCAAAAGCACAAGGGCATTGTGACGTTTGCGCCGTATTTGATAACGAGGAAGTCGGAAGTACGACCAGACAGGGTGCAGCCTCCACATTTCTGCGGGATGTATTGACGCGTATCATGATTGCGTGCCATCAGCCGGAAGAAGAACAGCTCCGTGCGATAGCGGGCAGTATGATGGTATCTGCAGACAATGCACATGCGACACACCCCAATCATGGCGAGTATGCTGATCCTGTCAACCAGGTGTATATGAACGAAGGGGTCGTTGTGAAATTTTCGGCCAGGCAGAAGTATACCACAGATGCTGTTTCTTGTTCGATTTTTCAGGCCATCTGTCAAAGAGCCGGTGTTCCTCTGCAATTCTTTGCTAACCGGTCGGACAAACCCGGCGGATCAACCCTCGGGAACATTTCTGACACGCAGGTTTCTATTCCCACACTTGATATAGGACTTGCCCAGCTGGCTATGCATTCTGCGTTTGAAACGGCAGGAACACATGATTTGCAGCATATGATATCTGCTATGAAAGCGTTCCATGACGCCGATATCCGCATGACGGAAGATGGCAAATGGACGGTATGAGAAAAGAGCTCACTTTACATGAAGTGAGCTCTTTTCTTACATTCCGCTGCCTTTTCGTTTATTGATACGCTGGACGGGTTTCGGAAGACCGGAACGCTGATTGCCTGCCGGTGGGAACCTGCCCGGTGTTTTTTTGACGGCTTCACCTCTGAAGCTGATTTTTTTGGGGCGGGGGTCCTGAGGGATACGTGTCCTGGGATCTGAAGGCGTAGTATTTTCCATGGGCCATTGGGATTCGTGAACAGGAAGGCGGAAACCAATCAGTTTTTCAACCTGGCCCAACTGCTTGTATTCATCAATGCAGCAGAAGGAAACGGCAGTACCGCCTTTGCCTGCCCGGCCCGTACGGCCAATCCTGTGGATATAGGCTTCCGCTTCCATGGGCATGTCATAGTTGATGACATGGGAGAGGCCTTCGATATCCAGACCGCGCGCGGCAATATCCGTGGCCACCATGACTTTGCAGTCACCGGTTTTGAAACGGTTCAGGGCATTCGTCCGTGCTCCCTGGCTCTTGTCACCGTGTATGGCAACAGCATCAATACCTGACTTTTTCAGGTCCCTGACAATACGGTCGCATCCGTACTTTGTCCTGGAAAAAACGAGGGCATTTTCCACGGATGGATCCTCAAGCAGGAAGGCAAGGAGCCGTTTTTTATTGTTTTTGTCAACATAATACATATACTGGTCAATGGCTTTGACAGGAGAAGAGACAGGGTCAACCTTGACAGAAGCCGGGTCCTTAAGAATATCCAGAGCCAGGGCTTCCACTTCATCAGGCATGGTAGCAGAAAAAAGCAATGTCTGGTGTTTTTCCGGTAAATGGCCAATAATGCGGCGCACATCGTGGATAAAGCCCATATCAAGCATACGGTCAGCTTCATCGAGGACGAAAATTTCAACATGGTCAAGGCTGATAATGCCCTGGTTCATGAGATCCCAGAGACGGCCGGGACATGCGACCAGGACATCTGCTCCCCGACTGAGTGCATCGACCTGGCTTTGCTGACCGACTCCGCCAAAGACAACGCAGGATTTTGGTGTCATGTTTTTCCCGTAGGTTTCAAAATTATCAAAAACCTGCTGGGCAAGTTCACGTGTTGGGGTAAGGATCAGCGCACGGGTCTCGGAATGGCTGGCACCAGGTTTTTTTGCCAGGAGCTGGAGAATGGGCAGGGCAAAAGCAGCAGTCTTTCCAGTGCCTGTCTGTGCACAGCCCAATACATCACGGCCAGAGAGAACATAGGGAATTGTATGATTCTGAATGGGTGTCGGTTCACTGTAACCTGCGTTTTTGACGTTGGTACACAGAGCGGGGACCAGCCCCAATTGATCAAAGGTCATAATTTCATCCTATCTTTATTTGTTTTCATACAGTGATTGTCTGCATACTGCTCAGTAAGTCAAGCTGTGCCGCGAGACACAGGTTGGAATAGTAGCACAAAATCTGTGCAACGCAAAGAGATGAGGCAGAAAAACCAGCCAGACAAACAATATGTAATAAAATTTAAACACATAAGAGCACATACAGCAAGCATAAATCAGATAAATCCAATAAATAAAAAGGGAAAGTTCACATCGTAATTATTTGTCATGGTACCTGTTGACAAACCAAATCAATTTGATAAAATTTAATTGTTCCAAATCAAATTGGAACAAAGAGAAACAGAGAAAGAAAGGAAGGAAATATATGTCATTTTATGATTACAGTGTAACAGACCGTGCCGGTAATGAGGTTTCCATGAAGCAGTTTGAAGGAAAAGTTGTCATTGTCGTAAATACAGCCACGGGCTGCGGTTTTACGCCCCAATACAAAGACCTTGAAAGCCTCTATGAACAGCATCATGAAGCAGGCCTTGAGATTCTGGATATTCCATGCAACCAGTTCGCAGGACAGACCCCCGGAACGGACGATGAGATACACGAGTTCTGTACCCTTAAATACAATACTCAGTTCCCACAGATGCACAAGAGTGATGTAAATGGGGAAAATGCCCTTCCTTTGTATACTTTCCTGAAGAGCCAGAAAAAATTTGAAGGTTTTGGCCATGGACCTGCTGCTCTTGCCATGGGTATTATGCTCAAAAAAATCGACAAGGATTACAAAAACAATCCGGATATCAAATGGAACTTTACCAAATTCATTGTCGACAGAAAAGGCAATGTCGTGGCACGCTTTGAGCCTACCGCTGACATGAAAGAAATTGGCAAGTGCGTAGAACAGCTCCTGTAATATAGATGACTGGAAGGGGATAAGGAAAGTGGAAGAGGCTTTTCGTTTAGAGAACCAGCTGTGTTTTCCGCTGTATGCGTGTGCACGCAGAGTGGTCGGGAAATACACACCTCTGCTTAAGCCTTTGAATCTGACTTATACGCAATACATTGTCTTTCTGGTGTTATGGGCCGAAGAGACAACCAGTGTACGTGATTTGTGCCGCAGGCTTTATCTGGACAGCGGAACCCTCACACCTCTGCTGAAGAAAATGGAAAAAGAAGGTTTTGTTGAAAAAAAACGGAACCCGAAGGATGAACGGATTGTCATGATTTCCATCACCCAAAAAGGGAAAGACATGCAAAAAAAGCTGCAGGGGGTTCCCGAACAGGTAGGCAGCTGCATCCCTCTTGATGCACAGGAAGCCATCACGCTCTACTCGCTGCTCTACAAAGTTCTTGGCACTATGGACGAAAACGAAGAAGAATGATACTATTCTGACAGAACCGGCTGGACCGGGATTTGATTTGGAGGGAATAAACATGGCAGTAGTCACTATTACCAAAGACAATTTTGAAAAAGAAGTTCTGCAATCATCTCAGCCTGTTCTCCTGGATTTCTGGGCGACCTGGTGCGGACCGTGCCGTATGATGAGCCCCATTATGGACGACATTGCTGAGACAAACCCATCTATTAAGGTGGGCAAGGTCAACGTGGATGAGGAAGATGAGCTGGCAGCAAAATATGGAATTATGAGCATTCCTTCTATTCTTGCATTTAAGGACGGCCAGCTGGTGAAGCAGTCAGTCGGTGTCCAGCCTAAAGAAGCTGTTCTCCAGATGCTT
>CAMNGW010000064.1 GCA_946538615.1 uncultured Clostridia bacterium | reverse complement strand
CGTGCAGTAACCGGCATGAATCGTCTTTCCTCCTCCTCCACTGCCAAGCCCAAGGGCGTCCTGTTCTATGCAGGGCCCACCGGAACAGGAAAAACCGAGACGGCCAAAGCACTTGCTGAAAAGCTGTTCGGGGACGAATCCACCTGTATCCGGTTTGATATGTCTGAATTTGGCGAGAGCCATTCCGATCAGAAACTGATGGGCGCACCTCCAGGCTATGTGGGTTATGAAGCCGGCGGTCAGCTCACCAACGCTGTCAAAAAACAGCCGTTCTGCATACTGCTCTTTGACGAGATTGAAAAGGCCCATCCTACCATCCTTGACAAGTTCCTGCAGATCCTTGAGGACGGACGCATGACGGACGGACAGGGCAATACGGTGTATTTTTCGGAATCCATCATCATTTTCACCTCCAATCTGGGCATGTACGTCAAGGATGCCATGGGCGTGAGACATGCTAATGTCACCATGGATATGACCTACCCGGAGGTCGAACGGGCCATCCGCCGCGCCGTAGAGGATTATTTCAAGCTTGAGCTGGGAAGACCTGAAATTCTCAACCGTATCGGGGAAAACATTGTCGTCTTTGACTATATCCGCCAGGAAGCCGGTGAAGCGATCCTCAGGGCACAGGTCGATAAGATTGTGCGCCGCCTGCAGGAGCAGAAGCAGATCCGTCTCGTGATTCCCGATGAAGCTTATGCCGAGCTTCATGATGCCGCTCTTGCGGACCTCTCCAACGGCGGACGCGGCATAGGGAACCAGGTGGAAAGCCTGCTGATCAATCCGCTCTCCCGCTGGCTGTTTGAAATGGAAATCACGGGAAACAGAACCGTGACCCTTGACCATTTCCTGACCAGGAGCGACCCGGCCGCTGTTGTCTGCCATGCGGATGAGACCTGAAAGGAGAACAGAGATGGAAGATATGAAGTACACCAATCCGCTTGACGGTCTCTACGAGATCGTCGGGGATCTTTGGAATAAGCAAAAGCTCCAGGAAGCAGCCGATGCCATGCGCCCCCATGATCAGACAGGCCCTGAAAGCGGTGTTTCCGCGCCCGGACAAACGGCAGCTCCACAGACCAGGCCACACACCGGGCTGCCTTCCTTTGACCAGATCTGGAAGACAGCCGATGAGAGTATCGACTGGACAGATATTCTCTCTTCCCGGAATACGATGGGTCTTGATCCCAAAAGCAGCCGCTGGCAGTTCCTCTGCAGCCATGCTGGCGATGTGCTTTCCGGCTCGCTCAAGGCCTATGGCGAAGTCCTCCAGGAAGTCCGTCCGCTCGATGACATGAAACCCTATGCCCACCACATCCGCGTAAAATGTGATTCGCCTGATGAAATTTCTGTATCATTCCGCGCCTTTGAAGATGATGCCCAGAGCCATGAGGCTGCCTATGCCTTATATCTTTGCGGCATAGCTCTCCGCTGCGCGAGGGATATTTTTGCGGTCCTGCCTGTGACTACAGTACATGTCAAAGCCGCCGGAGACGGGGACCCCCTCCTGGACGTCGTCTTTCACCGGAGCGATATGCAGAAAACGCTGTTCAGTTTTATCGATCCCGTCGACTTTGTCAGAGGTCTTGGCGCCAAACTGGATGTGTAATACGTACTGGACATAAGCAGAAGACCGGCCGCTTTGAGCCGGTCTTTGCTTATGTCCTTTAAGTGCAGGAACTGTGTTCTGACATTTCCCGGACTGCAGCAATGGCTGTCGGTCTGGTTTTTCCCCGGCTCTCACTCCTGCCTGCAGTTCCCCCTTTTCAGTCCCTGACCCACGCTTTGTATGAAGAAGACCCGGCTGCAGCAGCCGGGTCTTCTCAGTGTACCAATTATTCCTTATTCGTTTGCATCCATGTAAGCAAAGCACTTTTCAATGTCTGCCACATATTCTGCAGTCACGTCATCATAGCCATAGCTCTTGGCTGTGGTGACCATTTCGTTCCACAGGGACTCGAATTCCTCGTCGCTGTTGGCATAAGCGCATTTCCAGCTGTATTCCTTCATAACAGGAGCGAACTGGGCACGCTTCTGCTGTCCTTCTTCAGACAGAGCAGCTTTGGCATAAGCCACTGCAGCAGGGCTCTGAACGGAGACGGAACCCTTTTTACGATAGAGGTCCACACCAGAGGTGGCGCCATCGGCATATTCTTCGCTCCATGCCTTGCTCAGAGCAGTAGCATAATGCTCGGCATAGCACGGCCATCCCTTGTAGCTGAAGCTGTAGGTCTTTCCAGGGATCATCTGTTCGAGCTTGATGGTCTCATGGTTGATCTTGCTCTCACCGTCCTGGAAGGTGCCGCCGCCATACTCAGCGGGCATCTGGGTATTGGCTCTGTCTTCCTGGCACTGCCAGCCAAAGTCAGTCATGTAAGGAATGCCATTCTCATCATAGTCCCAGGTCAGGCCCTTAGGACCATAATTCTGCACGATCATGCCTTCCTCAGAGCACAGCCAGTCGATGATTTCCAGGCAGCGCTCAGGATACTGGGTGTTGGCGCCAAGGGCCCACATACGGTTTGAACCAGCCTTGGAAATGGTCTGCATGGCAGGAGCGGAATCCTCGATCATGAAGGTGGTGAAACCGTCCTTGTTGGCAGCCTTTTCAGCGCTGTTGTAGTTGCCGATGATCCATCCCCACATAGCCATGAGATAACGGCCTGCAGAGAGTTTCTGGGAATAAGTGTCAAAATTCTGAGAAGAAGATTCCGGGTCGAAGGTTCCGTCGCGGTACATCTGATTGACAACCTTAAGGGCCCTCTTGTACATGCCGTCGTCGGCAAGCTGGTCTTCAATCTTGCGTGTCGCATAGTTCACGCCGAGATAATCCCATTCCTGATAGCCGTAGTAGGTCAGAAGGTCCCACGCAAACTTCATGTGGCTGTCTTCCCAGTCCGGGAATCCGCCGTAGGCGTAGACTTTCTCGCCGCCTTCTGTGGCAGGCACAGCATCCTGCAGAGCCTTAAGGAAAGCAGGCAGGTCTTCAAGTGTCTTGAGTTCAGGCTTGCCGGCCTTTTCCCATGCATCAAAACGGATCTGAAGGGCATAGGTGGGATCGACGAGTTCGGCCCATGCGCCGTCTTCCATAGCAACAGCATAGGTAAAGCCATAGGTTCCCTCAGAGCCCTGCTCAGCGGCAAAGTCTGAAACCTTCTTCATGGCATCGCCCAGGTAGGTGGTGATGTTCGTATAGGGGGTGAGATCGAGCTCGTCCCAGTTATAGAACAGTTCGGCCTGGAGACCTGCAATAAACTGATCTCCCATATCACCCAGGCAGACGATATCGCCAATATCACCAGCGGACAGGGCAGCTGTCCAGGCATTGCCGTCCACGTTGGTGGAAACATACTTCAGGGTCACGTTGAAGCGGTCCTTCAGCTCCTTGGCGAACCAACCTTCCTGCAGTCCGGCATAGTTTGCCAGTCCTGAGAACATGGTCAGTGTGACGGGTTCACGGTAGGTATCCTCAGCCATGGCGGGAACAACCAGCATGGTTGCGAGCATGGCAAGACACAGAACCAGTGAAAGCATCTTTTTCATATAGGTTCCTCCTTACAGATATGATATATTTGCAATTCTGCCTGCCGGCAGAGTTCGCACAGTATCAGCCTTTCACCGCGCCAATCATAATGCCTTTGACAAAATAGCGCTGGAAGAAAGGATAGACAAGAAGAATCGGGATGGTGACGACCATAGCGACCGTCATACGGACCGACAGGGCAGTCTGCTTGGTCGATACATTGGCCAGTGCGCTCGCATCCTGTGTGTTGCGGACCAGAGCCGCAAGACTGGAGGCTTCATTCTGGTACTTGTAGAGCAGGAACTGGAGCGTGTAATACTTGCCCGACGGCATGAGCATCATTGTATCTGTGAAGCTGTTCCACTGTCCGACTGCAGAGAAGATGCACAGCGTGGCAAGAATCGGGATAATCAGCGGCATGATAATGGAAATGAATACACGCACGTACCCGGCGCCGTCGAGCGTTGCGCTCTCTTCAAGGGACGGGGGCAGGCCCTCGATAAACGTCTTGACAAGGATCACATTGTAGGGCGAGACAAGGCCCGGAATGACATAGACCCAGAAGTTGTCCAGGAAACCCAGCATGCGCAGGTTCATGTACCACGGGATCAGGCCGGCGGAGAAATACATGGTGATCACGATCAGACGGTACCAGACTTTCCTCAGCCACATTTCCTGTTTGGTCACAAGATAGCCCAGGAACGCGCAGCCGCCGACTGTCCACAGTGTGCCCAGCACAGTACGCGCAACGGACACAAACAGTGCATCAATGATGCCATCAATCTTCATGACCTGGATATAATTCTCAAAATGGATCCCCTTGGGAATCAGCTGGATCTGGCCCAGGCGCACCATTTCGTTATCTGAAATCGTATTGATAAACAGATAATAGAAAGGGAAGATACAGGCCAGCGTGATCAGAATGAAAACCGTGTAGTTGATGATATTGAAGACAATATCACCACGGCTGAGCTTCTGTTTGTTTTTTTCCTGTTTCGCTTTGATTTTCGCTACCATTGCCCGTACCTCCTTACATGATGGATTCGCCGCGCAGCTTCTTGGAGGCAAAGTTTGCACTGAAAAGAAGTGTCACGGACACAAGCGTCTTAAGAATACCAATCGCTGTTGCATAGGAATAAAGGGTCGTTCCACGCGAGGCAATGGTAATATTGTACACATACAGGTCCAGAACTTCAATGCTGTTTTTGTTCATCGGGTTCTGGAAAACCAGATACTGTTCCATACCATTGTTGAGAATGTTGGAGATGGAGAGCATAAGGAGAACGAAGAACGTCGGGAGCAGTCCCGGAAGGGTGATATAGCGCATCTTGTGCCAGCGGTTCGCACCGTCAACCTGTGCCGCCTCATACAGCTCCTGGTCAATTCCGGCTATAGCGGCAAGGTACATAATAGCGCCCCATCCAAGACCTTTCCATGTCGACCATCCCCACATCTTGAGCCAGATATGTTCCGAGGAGTTCAGCCAGACAATATGGGAATCGGGTGCCACAGCTCCTATGGCTTCCATAAACTTCGAGAAAATGCCCGTGTCCATGGCGAACAGCGTCATGGCAAAGGAGAAAACGAGGGCCCATGAAATAAAGTTAGGGAGCGTGGTAAAAATCTGTACAAACTTCTTGAAACGGTTCCGTGTGATCTCATTGAGGAAGATGGCAAAGACCATGGGCAGCCAGCTTGTCAGAAGGTTCAGGCCCGACATACCGAAGGTGTTTTTCAGAACACGGACGATATTGACACGGTTCGCTTCGTTTGTGAACATCTCTGTGAACCATTTGAAGCCGACAAACTCCTGCTGGTCCATAGGCAGGCCGAACTTGTAGTTGTAGAATGCATAGCTCCATCCATACAGGGGCAGATAGCTGAAAAGGAAGACTGCCAGTAAGAAAGGAAGCATCATCAGGAACAGTTTGTACTTCTTTGGAAGTTCTTCCATATGTGAGAAATTGGCAAAGAATGCGGCAAAAACAAGCAGCGGCATAGAAGCATACAGGAATACCGTGCCTGTCCCGCTTGCTACAGCCCTTGGCAGAGAACAGCTCAGGACTGCCCATGTAATCACCCGGAGAACAAAAGCCACGAGGAAGAAGAGAATGGACATCTTCCTGTTGCCTTTGAAGATCAGGAAATACATGCCTGCTGCAACCGCAATCAGTGAGAGCCATGTTAACAGGTTGAACCACAGAGCCATTGTTCCGGTTGCCGCATTGACCACAGAGACAGGATAATCCTCAGGATTGCCTTCCTCCGGATAAATGGCTTTTCCCTTGCTGTCCACAGGATTGGCAAGCTTCCCGCCGCTCTGGAAAATCATGCCTTCCCATCCTGAAATCTCAGTCATCTGTTGGACTTTATTCTTGCCGGCTTTGGAAAATGAGACCGAACCGCCCGGAAGAAGGATACAGGCCAGACTTAAAACAGCCAGAAGAACCGCAACAAATTTCAGACGGCTGGCAGCGGGAATCGGATTGATAAAGTAGGGCTCATTGGCATAGCGTACACCCAGGCTTCCCGCAAGCGCAGAGCCGAAAGCCAGCAGGGCAGCAAAAAGCGGGACCGGGGTGATATAGCCAAGGCCAAGGAGGATCAGCTGTCTGGAAGCAGATGCGTACATGTCCTGCTGTCCCCCGACAGACAGTGTGCTCAGCACAGATGTCGCAAGAAGCACAAAGCCCAGCCATTGAAGGACTACCGGGAAGTAGCGGTCCACTTTCGGCAGAAAGGCCAATGCAACGGAAGCAAGAAGAAGGAGAGAGGCCACAAGGGCGAATACATTCATGCCTGAGGTGTTGTTGCGGATCGTGAAAATGCCCTTGACATTCGTGGCATCGGCGGAAAGTTTTTCCAGTTCCATAAGATCGCCGGTGAGAACGTCCGCAAAAGCGCCTGTATCCTGTCCCGCCTGATAGAGGTTGGATTCATTGCCCAGCATGACCTGGTACATGTTCTGTGAACGGTTCATCACCCTGGCGTCCCCGGGATTGCCCGTGATTGTCTCCGGGAGGTTCACTCTGTAAACAGGGAAAAGCATGACAATCAGGGCAAGGGCAGCCAGCACGCCGCTGATTACTCTGAGTTTCTTGTCGTCCCCGATCACAACTTCCCCGCCTTTGAGTTCAAGAAACTCCAGGACAAGGAGAACCACGCAGCAGACAAGGGGCATAAAAAGCCAGGTCTGAACAGTCAGCAGCACAGTAAACAGCAGACTGCCCGACAGGTTCATGAGATGGATGGTCTCCCCGGCAAACAATGCTGCTGCAACCAGGGTAAAGGCTATGCCAATCTGCTTGGTGCCTTTTTTGTCGATAAGAAACAGTACGATACCCAGAGCAAGAAAAATCAGACCGCCTGTCAGCATCCACGATCCAAAATGAATGATGGATAAGGACGGCATCACATCTAAGGGCAGTCCATGATTTGTCATAACTGTCCACAGAGAAAGACTGGCCGGAAAAGCTCCGGCAATCTCCTCACCAAGCTGGCTGTGCACGTGGAGCGTGAGCGCCGGCAAGAAAAACATAGACAAGCAAATCAGGCCAAGCAATACAATTGGCAATTTCTTTTTCATGTCTGTTTGCTCCCTTTCGCTTCCTGGTTTTGCCCGAAAACGACAAATCCGCACAAAACACAGATCTTAATGTACGGCAAAACCCTGCTGCTTTGATTTGAAAAACGGATACCAGTTTAATAAAGAATGCTTTATTTGTCAATACAGTTAGGTTTTTGTAACATATTCCACATGAGATGAGGCCGACACCATTTTCCGTTGATAATTCAGCTGTTCTAGGATAAACTTTCTGTACAATATATCCCCCGGAAAACACTTCCCCCTGTGATCACAGGAAAAACGTGTATTTTAACTGTTTTTTCTGCCTCGCCCGCCCCTGCCCACCCGGGACTGCCAGAAAAATCACTTCCTGCCTCATAATCAAAAAAGCAGTTTGCCTTCCCCGGCAAACTGCTTTTTTGATTATTCTCATTCTACAGTCCGTGTCGCAATCACATCAACGCCCGTGCCGCAGACATCAGACAGTACCACATCATGCTCATGTACAGGCACATGCAGTCTGACCTCCGACAAAGCCTTCATACAGTCAAAAATATGGGCTTTCGGAATGGGGCTGCGTGTCTTTACAGAAACAGGCATCCTCGATCCCTCCACGGGGACGGCAGCTGTGACCATGCGCATAGGAACAGTGCACTCCTGCTTTGCATACGTTTCTCCGCGCTTGCACGTGTTTCCTGTGATGGACACAATGGAATCACCTTCCATCTGGACCGTCATCCTGCACCCCATCGGACAATTGATGCATGTAATCACCTTTTCCATCAGGCACTCACCTCCATGCTTACCGTGATGTCACCGTCAAGTTCCTGAACTTTCCTGCCCGGCAGCGGGATAACCGCCATTTCGCCCGGCGTGAAAATCATGGCACGCTTCCTTGCGATTTCTTCACTTCCGCACCGCACAACCACCGATGCGTTTTTGAAGACACCTGAAGGCCGGAACATCAGGCGCACTTCGTCCCCGGTCCCTTTGCGGATCATCTGCGGTACAGTCCCGCGGACGCCTTCACCGTCCCGGACATGGATCATTTCATATTCTTTGCGGCCGTGAAGGATCTGCTCTGCTGCCGCTTTGCCCGCCTTAAAGCTTTCTTCAGAGACAAAGTCAACAAGATCATGCACGTGCAGCACGTTCCCGCATGCATAGATACCCGGAACACTGCTTTCCAGCTGGTCATTGACCACCGCTCCGCTTGTCACAGGCGAAAGTTCAACTCCCGCTCCCCGGCTGAGTTCATTTTCAGGAATCAGACCGACAGAGAGCAGCAGTGTATCGCAGTCAAAATGGATCTCTGTCCCGGGAATCGGTTTGCGGTCAGGTCCTACCTCAGCCACTGTAACGCCGCTGAGGCGATCCTTCCCTTCAATATGGGTAACCGTATGTGAGAGGTACAGGGGGATATCATAATCCTGCAGGCACTGCACAATATTTCGGTTGAGGCCTGAGGAATACGGCATAAGTTCAACGCAGGCCAGGACTTTGGCCCCCTGGAGCGTCATCCGCCTGGCCATGATCAGGCCAATGTCTCCGCTGCCCAGGATCACTACGCGCTTGCCGGGCATGAAGCCTTCAAGGTTGACAAACTTCTGGGCGCTCCCTGCCGTATAGATCCCGGCACAGCGTGTTCCGGGCGTGCCAAGTGCACCGCGCGGGCGTTCACGGCATCCCATGGCCAGAATAACAGCCTTGGCTTCGATCACCTGAAGACCTTCTTTGGCGCTCACACATGTGACAACCTTTTCTTCCGTCACAGAAAGCACAGTGGTATCTGTCTGGACCGGAATCCCCAATTCCCGGGCTTTTGCAATGTCCCTCTGGGCATATTCCGGACCTGTCAGCTCCTCGCCAAAGCGGTGGAGTCCGAACCCATTGTGGATGCACTGTCTGAGGATACCGCCGCTCTGGCTCTCCCGTTCGAGAACAACCATATCCCTGATGCCTGATTCCCAGGCCCCTATGGCAGCCGCAAGGCCTGCAGGCCCGCCGCCTATGACGACCAGATCCTTTTTGATCATCTTTCCTGCATCTCCTTTGCCTTTGCCTCCTGGGCCTCCTGGATGGTCCCGACCAGCATCTCGCTGCCTTTTCCGCCCTTGCGTACCTGTGTCATGGGAATTCCCAGTTCCTCAGAAAGGATTTCGACAACACGCGGCGAGCAGAAACCGCCCTGGCACCTTCCCATCCCCGCACGGGTCCTTCTCTTGACTCCGTCTACAGATGTTGCACCGACAGGTCTGCGTATAGCTGCCCGGATCTCTGCTTCGGTAACCACTTCGCACCGGCATATAATCTTACCATTGAGGGGATCGTTCTGCACGGCGGCCGCACGTTCTTCCAGCGTCATTTCATTAAACGGCTTGTTATGGACCGGGGCCGGTTTCCAGCTGCTTTTGCGTGTCAGGTTCTCAGATTCAGCGATGAGCTTTTCAAGCATCTCGCCGACCGCGGGTGCCGCGGACAGACCAGGGCTTTCCATACCCGCTGCTTCATAGCCGTGTTCACCCATCTTGCCAACCAGGAAGTCCTCATGGATCTCATGGGCGCGCACACCTGAAAAATTCGTGACAGCTGACCTCACCGACAGTGCCGGCCAGGTAAGCCTTGCATACCTGAGGACGTCATCCAGTCCGGCCTGCGTTGTCTGGGTATCCTCCGGGTCTTCGATGTCTTCTGCCGTCGGACCAAGCAGAACATTGCCGTGTACAGTCGGAGCGACCAGTATGCCCTTCCCCATCCTCGTAGGACACTGGAACATGGTATGATCAAAGGGAAGCACATCCGGATGGTCAAGAATATAATACTGTCCCCGTCTGTTGATGATCCTGGCTCCTTCACCGCCCATCTGGTTATGGAACTCAGCACTGCTGTATCCTGCGCAGTTTACCAGAATGCGGGCTGAATACTCACCCTGAGACGTCTGAACATGCCAGGAACCTTCCCGGTACGAAACAGAGGAGACACGGGTTCCGAACTGGAACTTCACGCCGTTGACAGCTGCATGGTCCGCAAGCGCAAAAGCCATTTCATAAGGAGAAACGATACCGCTTGTGGGCACAAGCAGGGCACAGACCACATTCTCACTGGTCTGTGGCTCAAGGGCCAGAATTTCTTCCTTTTCAATGATACGCAATTCTTTAACGCCGTTCCTGATCCCCTGGTCAAGGAGCTTGCGCAGCGTTGCGCGGTCATCCTCCGAGAAGGCAAGGATCATCGCGCCATTCTGGCGGTACGGGACCCCAAGTTCCTTTGTCAGTTCCGGATACATCTGGGCACCGCGTACATTCAGTTTCGCCTTGAGTGTGCCCGGAACGGCATCGTAGCCTGCATGTACGATCCCGCTGTTTGCCTTGCTGGCGCCTTCTGCCACATCGCAGGCAGCATCCAGGACCAGGATCTCTGCCTCATAGCGGCTCAAAGCCCTGGCGACACTGCAGCCTACCACACCGGCACCAATAATAATGATGTCTGCCACAATCTTCCCTCTGTTTCTGTATTGATTCGTTTTTTGTCAATGTTCAATCCAGTTTCTGGCCCGGTCCACGGCCCTGTGCCAGCCGTGCAGCAGTTCCTCACGTTTCTCCTGCGTCATGGAAGGCTCAAAAATCAGGTCCTGATGCCACAGACCGCGCAGTTCATCAACGGAGCCATACACACCGACGGCAAGACCAGCCATCATCGCAGCACCAAGCGCTGTCGTCTCAAGGACTTCTGGACGGACAACCGGAATGCCCATGATATCCGCTTCAAACTGCATCAGAAATGCATTCGCACTTGCACCGCCATCCACCTGCAGGCACTTGGGCATGGTGCCGCTGTCTTGTGCCATGGCTGTAAGGAGGTCGCAGGTCTGGTAAGCTATCGCCTCAAGGCTTGCCCGGACAATCTGGGCACGTCCTGTACCGCGTGTCATTCCAATCAGTGTTCCGCGGCTGTACATGTCCCACCAAGGCGCGCCAAGGCCTGTAAAAGCAGGCACCAGATAGACACCGCCTGTGCTCTCAATTGAGGAAGCTATCTTTTCTGATTCTGCCACGTGTTTGACCAGGCCCATCTCGTCGCGCAGCCACTGCATGGTAGCCCCGCCCATGAAAACACTGCCTTCCAGCGCATAGCTTGGACCGTCTTTTGTCCGCCATGCCATGGTCGTAAGCAGGCCATTACGGCTCCGGATGCTCTCAGATCCTGTATTCATCAGCATGAAGCAACCCGTACCATAGGTATTTTTCGCCATGCCGGCCTCGTAGCAGGTCTGCCCGAACAATGAAGCGTGCTGGTCCCCTACAATTGATGCCACAGGGACCGGCGTGCCCAGGATTTCCGGGTCAAGCGTCCCCACGACGCCGCAGGAATCAACCACCCTTGGAAGACAGGCGCGCGGGATCCTCAGCACATTGAGAAGCTCGTCATCCCAGTCCTGCGTATGAATATTAAACAGCATGGTACGCCCTGCGTTTGTTGCATCTGTCACGTGGGGATGACCGTTCACAAGGTGCCAGATCAGGAAGGAATCAATGGTGCCAAAACACAGATCGCCTTTTTCAGCTTTTTCCTGAAGGCCATACTGGTCAAGGAGCCAGCGCAGCTTGGTCCCGGAAAAATAGGCGTCCGGTACAAGTCCCGTCTTATCCTGGATGGCCTGAGACCAGCCTTCTGCGACCAGCTGGTCCACCATGGGTGCAGTGCGCCGGCACTGCCATACTATGGCATTAGCCACACACCTGCCGGTTTGTCTGTCCCAAAGAAGTGTTGTCTCACGCTGATTTGTAATGCCAATCGCCGCAATATCTTCTGGCTCAATCTTGGCCCTTCTCACGGCAGTCCTCAGTGCATTGAGTTGTGTTTCGAGAATCATATTCGGATCATGCTCTACCCAGCCCGGCTGAGGATAGATCTGCGGAAACTCTTCAGCGTACTGGGAAAGAATGTGTCCCTGCAGATCAAAGACAACCGCACGCGAGCTTGTGGTGCCCTGATCCAAGGCCACTAGTACCTGATTTGCCATACCTGGCTTCCTCCTCGGTCTATATTGCTTTGACTTCATTGTAGCATGTTTTCAGACAAGGTCAACTCGGATCGCGTCCATCACTTCAGCAATATCTTCATGCAGGACAAGACTGGCGGCCTCGTCCATGCGCGTGGGTTCCCGGTTCACAACAATCAGATGCCTGCCCCGGAAACGTTCCGCCAGCGATGCTGCAGGTTCCACCTGAAGGCTTGTGCCAGCCACAAGGAGCGTGTCCGCTTCGCATATTTCCCTGCTTGCGCCCATGATAACATATGGATTCAGTGCTTCGCCATACAGTACAATCCCCGGGCGGATAATTCCCCCGCAGTGCGGGCACCGTGGGATCTTGTCTGTACAGGTGCGCATCCACTCCGCATCATAGGTTGCACAGCAGTCCACGCACGAATTTTCCTGTACACTGCCATGCAGTTCATAGACGCGGATATTGCCTGCTGCTTTGTGTAAACCATCCACATTCTGCGTCACTATGCCCCTGAGCTTATCGGCCTTTTCCATAAGGTACAGTTTGCGGTGCGCAGCGTTTGGCCTCGCGTCCGGATAAAGCATATACCGCCGGTAAAAGCGGTAAAATGTCTCTGTCTCAAGCCAGAAAAAGCTTGATGAAAGCATCATCTCAGGGGTAAGGTCCCCGAATTCATCCTGAAAACACTGACTGTACAGGCCTTTCCCGCTCCTGAAATCCGGAATTCCACTTGGCGTTGACACGCCGGCGCCTCCAAAGAACACCAAGCGTCTTGTTTCATCTATGATCTTCTGCAGCTCCTCAAGTCCTTGCATGAGCTTCACCCCACAGCATGCTACCACGCACAGCAAATTGCGTCAATTTCAGTTCATCCCAATGTTTAGGGTGTTGTAATTTGCTGTTCCCTGCCCGTCATGATATAATCCGGCTCGTTGTCTAAGTTGTTACCTGCCATATGCTGTCCATGGAAGGAAGATTTTTTTGAAAATAGCCAAAAAAGACGCCGCTATGTGGTTTACTCTCTTTGCCCAGATGCAGGAAGCCGGAGAAGAACTGGGCGTTCACCAGATGGAAATCGTATACAGCACCCTTTCCCAGATTGAACTGGCCGTTCAGGCGCGGCAGGAAGCGCTGATGCACAATATTCCGCACCTGAAGAGTTTCCTTGGCCGAAGCCTTTACGTTGGCCCGGAAGACTCTTTCCCCAGAGGTTGCAGGGGATGTCTGGCGGGAAGCGGACTGACCGCCGTCAGACGCACCAACAAGTGCAATATCCAATGTCCATTCTGTTACAACTATGGTGAACTTGACTGTCAGCCGCCTGTTGGGGAAGGACTCTGGGAAATCGGCGGCGGTAAATACAGAGTGGAAGATATGGATTTACTGTTTACCCTGCAAAAAAAGCCCGGGAGCATCTGCTATGTTTATCTTGAGCCTTTCATGGAAATTGAGACGTACTATCCCATGATTGAAAAATTCCACTCTGCCGGCATTTATCAGCATATGTACACCAACGGAACGCTTGTTACAGAGGAAAACGTACGTGCCCTCGCTGCTGCCGGACTGGATGAGCTCCGCTTCAATCTCGGTGCCACGAATTGCTCCTCACAGGTCATAGAAGCCATGGCATGCGCATCCCGTTTTATTCCTTTCACAGGCATTGAGACGCCTATGACGCCCAGTTTTCTGGAACATTTCCATGCAAAAAAAGAAAGCATACTCGGGACCGGGATCCGGTTCATGAACTGTGCTGAGCTTCATTTGAATCCCAATAATCTTGTTAACTATGATGAAGAGCCCCTCTACATGTCCCGCCTTGGCTATCTTTCCCCGGTATGGAGCCGTGAGATTACCTTCCAGCTGATGCGGGAAGCTGATGAGGAGAACTGGCCCATTGCCGTACATGACTGCTCGAACCGCACTAAATTTGCCAGGGACCTTTACCTGCGGGCCCGTGAAGGGGCCTGGTTTGGCGCAACAACTTACGGCTGTGAGTTTGATCAGATCCCCTGCTACGCTTTTCTGCCTGTTCTTAATGATCCTGCCTTTGCTTTCCTGGAAGAGGAAGAATTACCCAAAGGATACCGTCCTGGGGATATAGTACTGTGATCTTTCCTGCTTCCATCCGGCATGAAAAACACGCGTGAAAAAAAATTTAAAAAAATGCGCTTTACCCCCTTTACAAAAACGGGAACCCGTGTTAGAATACGCACCGTTGACGGGGCATTAGCGCAGTTGGTAGCGCACAACACTGGCAGTGTTGGGGTCAGCGGTTCGAATCCGCTATGCTCCACTTATCCCGAAAGTCTTGGTACAAAAGACTTTCGGGATTTTTTGTCTTTGTTTTTTCAGGTTGGCATCTACATTTTGCATGTTAGCAATACATTCAAACCCTTGTGCGACAAGGAATGAAGCGTGATTACATTATTCTACATTCATGTAAGCAATTTTTCCATTTGCGTAGAAAGTTCTTTTTTCTTTTCTTCCTGTGGATGTGCATATCTATTCAACAATGTGAAAATATCAGCATGACCAGAAATCCCCTGAATTGTCTTAAAACGGAAATTTCGGACCTAGAGGAACACCTTCACGGCCAAATAGGAACGCCTTCACGGCGTTTTAGGAACACCTTCACGGGGAAAAGAACATGACGTCACGGGG
>CAMNGW010000063.1 GCA_946538615.1 uncultured Clostridia bacterium | reverse complement strand
GACGCGCTGCGCGAGTCCAGCGTTCAGGGACACATCAACATTATGCCGGATACAGACGGCATCCTCCGCCACGCGCTGCTCACGGTAACCACAGAAAACGGTCAGACCTATCCGTCAATGGCGGTGCAGGCCGCACAGCTGTACGCGGCGCACCACGACCGGGAACTGAGGCTTCCTGACACCGGCACGGGCTACTTCTATGTCCCCTTCACCGGGAAGCCGGGCGATTACAGTGACGGCTATTCTCTTGTACAGCTGATAGATCCGCAATACTGGCCCGACGGGAACGACAATGCCCTCTGGCAGCCGATCTCCTCCGAAGTGTGGTCGGACAAGATCGTGCTCATCGGCCCCTACGTGGCCGGACTAAATGATTCGTACTTTACCTCCATGAGCCGGGCTGTTCCGATGTACGGGGTCGAATACCAGGCGAACGTGATCCAGAGTCTGATCGAAGGCAGACTCAAGACTGAGGTGGACGACAGCATCCAGCTTGCCGCAGTAGCTGTGATCCTGTGCGCGGCGTCGTGGTTCCTCTTCCGGAGCCGGTTCCAGGTCAGCGGAACGATCTGCGCATGTCTGATCGTGTTTGGTTTTGGAATGCCTCTCCTTTTGTACATGGGCGGGCTGGTCGTACACGTCCTCTGGCTGCCCGTGGGAACGATGGTACTCTTCCTGCTGGCTATGGGCTGGCACTATTTCGAGGCCGCGCGTGAGCGACGTGCCCTTGCCCTGGAAAAGCAGCGCATCGCCACCGAACTCTCTTTGGCGACCCGCATCCAGGCTAATTCTCTCCCTAAGAGCCTTCCGGAGCGGCCGTCCTTCGATCTTTCTGCCTCTATGACTCCGGCCCGGGAGGTGGGTGGCGATCTGTATGACTTTTTCTTCATTGACGACGACCACCTGTGCCTTGTCATCGGCGACGTCTCCGGCAAGGGTGTTCCGGCCTCTCTGTTTATGATGATGACTTCCACCCTGATCCACTATGTGGCGGGGTGCGAGAGAAGCCCGGCAAAGATTCTCACAGCCGTGAACGCAGAGATCTGCAGCCGGAATCCTGAGGAGATGTTCGTAACCGTCTGGCTGGGGGTGCTGGAGCTCTCCACGGGCATTCTCACTGCCGCAAGCGCCGGACACGAATACCCCGCACTCCGGCAGCCCGACGGCAGCTTTGAACTGTTCAAGGACCGGCACGGCTTTGTTATCGGTGGCATGGAGGGGGTACGTTACCGGGAATACACCCTGCAGCTCTCCCCAGGGTCCAAGCTCTTTGTCTACACCGACGGTGTGCCCGAAGCCACCGATGCCCACAATGAAATGTTTGGCACGGACCGCATGCTCGACGTGCTCCGCGCCCACGAGCAGGAAACCCCAGAGGCCATCCTGGCCGGGATGAGCGGGGCTGTGGCTGCCTTTGTGGGCGCCGCGCCGCAGTTCGACGACCTGACCATGCTCTGCCTGGCCTGGAACGGCGCCGGGCCCTCCAGCTGACCCGGAACACAAAGTCTGGAGATAACTTTCTGTGGGAAAGTATTCCCAGTACTCGGTTATTTTCTCCGGCAATTCTCGGGTTTGGGTGGCAAACCCCATAAAGCGCAGCGATTTCAAGACTTCAGAAGGGAAATGGGGAAGAGAGATACACGAAAATGGTAAGGAAGGCTGAGTAGGTGCTGTGCAGACATAGGGGACGATCAGGATGTATGACAGGATTTGAAGGAGACACACAATCGACTGAATCATTCAGAGGCTGAAAAACATGGAGCGCAGAGAACAGGTAGTCCTTGAGAATATGTGCATGATCCGGGACGGGACAAAAGTACTGGTTGAGGACAAAATTGCAAAAGACATAAGGGGGATCATCTTTCCCGGTGGCCATGTGGAGGAGCATGAGCCTATCGTGGATTCTGTCATCCGGGAGGTACAAGAAGAAACTGGGCTTACTATCGAAGACCCCGTCCTTTGCGGTGTGAAAAACTGGATTGATGACGATGGGACCCGCTATATCGTTTTTCTGTTCAGAGCTGAAAGGTTTTCCGGGACGCTGACTTCTTCTTCAGAGGGACAGGTATTCTGGGTGGAACAGAATGAAGTGCTGAAACTTCCCTGGATTTGGGGAATGGACAATCTGATGAAAATATTCGCAGATGGACAGTTTTCTGAGTTCTATATGAATGCGAAGGATGGATGGGTACCCGTTATGAAGTAAAAAAAGATCTGCTGAGGAGGACGGAAATGATATTCAGAAAGTACCGTGAAAAACTGCTCCAGCAGCTTTCCCTTGAACTGAACTGTACTCCGGCTGATCTGCTGTCAAAGGAGAATATTGTCACGGTTCCGGCAATGCATGACGGCAGGAGAAGCTACAGCCCAGGCCAGCCTTTCCTGCAGATGGCAACACTGGGCGGAAACACGGTGATTATGGCAGACGTGTGCCTGCATGAATTTCTGCATGCTTTAATCAGAAACATGGAGGGGCACCGCATCTTTGAATTGGAAAGCCTTATGAAGATAGACGGTGAGCTCCGGAAGTACGGCTATCAGATGGCTCCTACGCATCACATGTTCCTGCCTTGCCGGGACATCATCGTGCAGGAGCGCTGCCGCGTGCGGTGGCTTTATGACGATGAAATCACTCCCTTTTATGGGGACCCGCGATTCCCGAACGCAATCGCCTATCCGGAGCCTTGTCCAGTACGGCCTGACAGAATGGCTGTCGTTGGCACTGACGGAGAAACTGTCATGGGTATGGCGGGCTGCTCAGAAGATGCACCGCACTGGCAGCAGATAGGAATCGATGTGCTTCCGGAGTTCCGTTCAAGGGGAATCGGCACCTGTCTTGTGTCACTGCTGAAAAGCAGGATCATTGAAACAGGTGATGTGCCCTTTTATGGTACCGCTGCCGCAAATATCCGGTCACAGAATATTGCTTTCAACAGCGGGTTCAGACCTGCGTGGGTAGAGACAGAGGCTGTAAAGATCAGGGAAGGAAGCTGACATCTGCCGGATGATCCTGACATTGGGGAAAGGCCCATAAAAAGATTATTGCGCCAGGTCCGGTTTGACGGGACGGGGAACAGATGCCGATCAGGCACATAACAAGTGGTGCGCATAGACCAGACAGTGTTTCCCTGAGGACCAGACAGAGGACAAAGGAGAGCATGGATGCTGCCGCATTTCCGGCACTGCTGATGGGTATGGTACGGACCGATTGTTTCTTTCAGATGAGGGCTGTGTCTGTGGCAATGATTGCTCAGTCAGGTGATGGTACAAACGGACGTACGCGTTTAGTTCTGCAGGCATTAAGCGTGCCTGCTCCGTCCAAAGAAAACAGGACAAGCTTTGTGCTTGTCCTGTTAGAAGGAGTCACGTACTGCAGACATTTGGCGGGCTGACGGGACTGAAAGAATGCTCAGGGCCGATCCGCACTCTTCCCGTGATGCGGATTCCTGTAATTTTGTCTTCCAGGACCTCGGTATCCACGAGGATCCGGCCGCCGGGCTGTGCAACAGATGTACTGGCACATCCCAGCATCCTGGTACGGAAGGCACCAACTGCGGCACTTCCACTGCCGCAGCCGGTTTCCCAGACCAGTGTCCCGCTCCCTTTGACCAGTACAAGGGGACGCATGCGCTGGTTTTCCTCGTCCCAGAGCAGGAGCCCAACGGCTTCCTCATGCTGCTGCAGGGCCAGCTGTCTGAGGAGCGCTTCGGCTTGCTTATCTGTGGGGAAGGGGGGGCCTGATAAAATCAGATGGACAATGCCTTCCATATGGACGGCACAGAGATGGTAGCCATTCGAAGAAAAGGAACGCAGGTCAGTGACCTCCGGCATGGGGACGGTGCCTTCAAAGGAATCCCCGTGGGAGCTGATGTGACAGTTCAGTATACTGTGTGCGCCTGACATCTCCAGGGGAACATCTGCCTCCTGGCCGGGAAGGATCCCGTCACACTGTGCAAGATAGCAGGCGGATGCCATGGCTGCGTTGCCGCAGAATTCACCGCCCATCAGACGGATTCTGGCTCTTGCACAGTCTGAATGCGGCACCTCAAGATAAGCCACCTGCTCACATTCGTGCATGAGGTGTTCTGTGACAGCCTTTTCATCAGCCTGACATGGCATGTGAGTTACCAGGCAGGTTATATTACCCGTGGGATCGAGCGTGACATAGGAAACATCATTCATTTTTCCTGAAGCCTCCGAAGGAACTGGACTGTCCGCTCATGTGTCGGGTGGTCAATGACTTCGCGCGGATCTCCCTGTTCGACAATGACGCCATCGTTCATAAAGACGACCCAGTCTGAGACGTCTCTGGCAAAGAGCATCTCATGGGTTACAATCACCATGGTCATCTTTTTTTCAGCCAGTTTCCGGATGACCCGGAGGATCTCGCCTGTCAGCTCAGGGTCAAGGGCAGATGTGGGTTCGTCAAAGAACAGGATCTTGGGGTTCATAGCCAGGGCGCGCGCGATGGAAACACGCTGCTGCTGACCGCCTGAGAGCTGATAAGGGTAAGCATCCGCCCTGTCTTTAAGTCCCATCTGCTCAAGGAGGGACATGGCCTCATCACGCACTTCAGCTTTATTGCGCTTCTGGACCAGCACCGGTGCTTCCATGACATTTTTCAGAACGGAGTAGTGAGGGAACAGATTAAAGTTCTGGAAAACCAGACCAAACATGCCGCGGATTTTCTGCAATTCGGACGGCGGAGCATAGACAGCTGTCCCGCTGTAATCTATGGCGGCATAGTTCCCATCATAGATCAGGTCGCCGCCATCCATGGTCTCCAGAAGTGTTGCACAGCGCAGCAGCGTAGATTTACCGCTGCCGCTCGGACCGATAATGCTCAGCACCTGCCCTTCTTCGACGGACAGGGAAAGGTCTGTGAGGACTTCGCTGTGGCCAAACTGTTTCCGGCAATGATTGATTTCCAAAAGCTTTCCCATTTCTTCTGCCCTCCTCACCGGTAATAGCTGAATTTCTTTTCCAGGCACCCCATGAGGAAGGCGACAATCGCATTGAACAGAAAATAGAAAACGCCGGCAATCACAAAGGGCATAAAGCTGGTCTGAGAGTTTGCAATCTGCTTGCCGATGGTGAACATTTCCTGATAGGCCACGGTAAATGCCATGGAGGTATCTTTGACGAGTGTTACGACTTCGTTTGTCACGGAGGGCAGGATGCGCTTGACAACCTGAGGGAGAATGATGCGCATAAAACACTGGAACCTGCTGTAGCCAAGGACAGTTGCTGCCTCGTACTGCCCCTGGCTCATGGATTCAATGCCGCCGCGGTATATTTCTGCAAAATAGGCCGCATAGTTTAAGGAAAAGGCAATGATGACAGGAATCAGTTTTTCCCTGGCCACAGCCATATGGAACAGA
The DNA here is from genome assembly GCA_946538615.1 of uncultured Clostridia bacterium. Lineage (GTDB taxonomy): Bacteria > Bacillota > Clostridia > Christensenellales > Aristaeellaceae > UBA2943. The sequence goes on along the minus strand of CAMNGW010000063.1, from coordinate 9,406 downwards.
TAGAAAGGGCCATAGGTGACAGCGAGGAGCTGCAGCATCAATGGCGTGCCGCGGACAACAGAAATATAGACCCTCATGACAGAGGAAACCACTCTGTTTTTACTCATACGGAGCAGGGCAATGATCATGCCCAGAGGCAGGCTGAAGAGCAATGTCAGGAAAAAGATGGAGCAGGTCCTTCCAAGACCTTCGCTCATCTTTGTAATCATGGTCAGAACTGTCATGATATGGGCCTCTTCTCTATTTCAACAGGTTAGGTTGCGTCTGATTATTCAGCCTGATTCAGCAGGCAAAGGACATTTTCATCCAGTCCGTATTTTTCTGCAAGGGCAAGGTAGGTGCCATCTTCAACCAGCTTCATGATACCTGCTTCAACCGTGGCGCAAAGTTCGTCGTCACCCTTGCGGAAGCAGATGCCGTACTGCTCGCTGCCCAGGTTTTCTTCCAGAATGACAAAGTCTTCGTTTTCCTTCTGGTGCTTCTGGGCGACGGGAAGGTCGATGACAACAGCGTCCACGCTGCTGGCTTTCAGCTCGGTGACACAAATTGTAAAGTCATCCATCGTGATGGCTTCTCCTCCTTCGAAGGTTGCTGCCAGGTCGGCCTTGTCGCCCTGAAGCAGAATGTCGCCGGATGTTCCGCGCTGCACGGCTACCCGCTTTCCGGCCAGATCAGCCAGCGTGGCAATCCCGCTGTCTTTCTTGGTCAGGACAACCTGCGTGCTGTCAAAATAGGGGAAGGAGAGGACATAACCCTGTTCTTTCATGGAATCCAAAATGGTCATGCCTGACCAGATGCAGTCGTGTTCACTGTTATCCAGAGAGATCAGTTTGAAGTCCCAATTGACGGGAACGATTTCCAGATCCCAGCCATTCATATCACACACGGCCTTACACATTTCCACGTCAAAACCGGTATATTCACCCTGGTCGCCAAGATAGCTGAAAGGCGGGTACTCGGGGTCAATGCCCATTCTGAAAGTATCAGCCAGAGCAACAGCAGATGACAGGGCCAAAACCACAGCAAGTACGAGAGCTGTCCACTTTTTCATAATAAGTTCCTCCTTATTGGTAAAGACAATTTGTACCGAAGACTTTGGCACTTTAACACTTTATCTTAATAAAGTCAAGGAGGGAATTCACACGTCCGGACGTTCAGGAGCAGAAACGGGCAGCATATCACCAGAAACGCTGGAGGGCCTGTGAAAAAAATTGGCGCAGGGAGGGAACATTTTATAGGGAAGCAACGTCAGATAGTAAAAGGACTTACTGTCCGGGAAAGGAAGACAATGGAACATGAAAAAGACAGCAGCAACAATCCTCATGGTTCTTTTTCTGCTGGTCACAGGCGTGGCAGGAGCAGAGACGCAGATTGTAGTCAGCGGGAGCGGTGAGACACAGGTCACCGCAGATACGGCTGTTATTTCCCTGGGTGTCAGCGCCCGGGACCAGGACGTGCTGAAGGCACAGCAGAAAGTCAATGCGACAATTGCTGCGATCCGTAAGGCGCTGACAGAACAGGGCGTAAAAGAAGACTGCATCAATACAGATTATCTGAACATCTATGCTGTTTATGACTATGCCAATGAGTCTGAACAGATTGCGGCCTATAATGCCAATTCCACACTGGCTGTCCGGGTCACGGACATGGAGAGCACGGGCACGCTGATCGATGCGGCTTTTGCAGCCGGTGCCAATACGCTCAACGGTATATCCTTCTCGGCTTCCCATACCGAAGAAGCCAAAGCAGAATCGCTCAGGAAGGCGGTTGCACAGGCCAGGGCCCATGCAGAAGTTCTCGCGGAGGCGGCAGGGCTCAGGATCACTGGCATGGAGGTCATTTCCGATCAGGGCGTGTACAGCTATGGGAACTCGGTCGGCAATTTTTCAGCCAAAAGCATGTACGCGGCTGAAGAAACAGAAGAAGATGCGGGCACTGTGGTTCAGGCGGCCAAGCTGATCGTAAATGCTACTGTGAGTATCACATTTACAGCTGAATAAAATAATCGTTCCGGAACCGGGAAAACAGAAGGAAAAGTAGTATAATATATGGACAACTGACCTGCTTCCGGAAAAAATGGAACTGCCATCTGAAAAAGATGAACGTATCAAGTTCCGGAAGCGGCGAAGGGCAGCTTCCGGTGAGATGGAAGAGAAGACAGACTGTGGAAACGGATGATGTGGCAGACGCCCCGCTGGTACCTGCTGCGACCGTCACACCGATCCGCACCGGCTGTTATCTCTGCGTGCCCACCAAGTAAGGAATCATGACGGGCGGCCAGAAAAAAACAGAAACTGACTGCCATCTGAAAAAGAAGAACGTATCAAAACAGGGAACGCCGCAAGGGTGTTCCCATGAGAGAAATGAGAAAAGGAGATCGGAAGATCATGGAAGAAAATAAAGTTGTGGAACTCAATGAAGAAGAAATGGACGATGTGACAGGCGGCAAAGTGCGTGCAGGCGGCTCAAAGAACCCTCTGGCACCCAAGGCTGGTTATGCTGTGCATAAGATCACGGCGACCGACACACTGATCCGCATCGCAAACAAGTACGGCACGACGGTTGCCAAGATCATGGCGGCGAACCCGTCTATCAAGGACAAGAACCTGATCCGCACTGGCTATTATCTCTACGTACCCACCAAGTAAGACGGAAAGCTCATGAATGGTGCCAAGTGGCACCCTGGTTCAGCAAAAACATTTACGAACAGTGAAAACTTTCACTACTTATTTATTGAAAGGATTTTGATTACCATGAAAAAAATTGCAAGTATTCTGATCGCTGTCCTGATGATGGCAGCTATGCTGTTTACAGTGGCTGTGGCCGATGAGGCTGCTCAGCCGGAAGGCGGAAAAAAGTTTGAAGGCAAATGGGCCATAGCAGGTATAACCGCTGATGTGGTCTACGAAGAAGAAGGCTACCGCGTACTGATCCATGCCTATGACGAGGAAGAGAAAAAGGGAACCAACTGGGAATATAACTGCTTCTATGATGAGGCAAGTGATTCTCTGAAGTCCATTTCTTCCAGCCGGACAGATTTCACCATTGACGCTGAAACGCTTGATCTGGCGTACGGAGAACCGGCCTACGATGATATGGACGAGGATAACAACGTTTCTTCCTTTACAGTGAATGCAGATGCCAGCGTGCTGTACTGGGCCGACGGACATGAGAACGCAGGCGCTGACCTGGAGTTTGTGAACGTCGGGAAGTTCCAGGGCGTATGGCGTAATGAGGCTGAGGACATCTTCGTTGAAATCGATTGGAACGGACAGAACCACGATTCCTTCTTCTATACTGTTTTCCTGCACCGCGGCGGTGACGAAAATACCTACACTGAGTTCAACATGCAGGGTGTGTACAACCTTGAGACCAAAAAGCTGGAATGCAAGGGTGCTGCCACCACATGGAACAAGAACGCCGAGGGCGGATTTGATCCTACTGAAGATCCAGAAGAGTATGAAGCCTTCTTCTCTTTGCAGGACAATGGAAAGCTCCTCTTCGAAGCAGAGAACGGCATCGAACTGGAATATGACATCATGGGAAGCGCCAGCAACACTGCTGAATAATCCCGACGAAAGAAGCAAAAAAACAGGGGACCGGTGCATCAGCCGGTTCCTTGTTTTTTTGCAAGCCAGGGTCTGCACCATCCGAAAACCGCACAGTACGCGCAAGTGTTCATAAAACGTCGAGTGTGGTATGAAAATATGTCCGGACATCAAGGAGCGAGGGGAGCACGGTTTCACACAGGGAACGGATCTCCCCGGTCGGCTGAAGCAGGTCAGGGACCATAATGGTGCGCAGCCCGGCCGCATGGGCTGAGCGGATCCCGTTGAAGCTGTCTTCAATGGCGAATGCATTTTCCGGGGCACAGCCAAGCAGGTCACAGGCTTTGAGATAGATTTCAGGGTCAGGTTTGCTTTTCGTTACCATATTGCCACATACCAGAACGGAGAAGGCATCCAGAATTTGTGCATCCTCCAGGTTCTTGCGTACAACAGCCTCCCTTGTGGAACTGGCCAGAGCCAGGGGAACGCTGTGCGCGCGCAGGTCGCCGATCAGTTCATGGACGCCGGTTTTTAAAGGAAGACGGCCGTCAAAGCGTGCATGAAACAGTCTGGAGACTTCGCTGAGATAGAGGTCACAGGGGAAATCCTTACCCATCATCTGAAGGATGATGGCCCTGCATTCCTGGTTTGTGACGCCAAGGCAGGCGTGGAGCATGGGATGGATATCGCCCAGGTCCCATTTTTCGGCCAGTTCCTCCCAGCAGGTCTGGATGCAGCGCTCAGAATCAAACAGCACACCGTCCATATCAAACACAACGCGGTACATAAACAGCCCCCACTTCAAAAATCAGGAAGATATTAAGTCCAAAACCGGCATCCGTCAATCGGGGAGAAAGAAGAAGGCCCCGGGCTTTCGCCCGGGGCCAGGGGTGACTGATTTGGATTATTCGCCGTCCACAAAGGCGTGGTACTGCTTGGTCCATACTTCGCTGCGGATCTTGCCGTCGGTCTCCCAGGCGGTGTTCACAGCTTTCTTCCAGCCTTCTTCGTCCAGTTCACCGACAAGGGCTTTCTCAACGGCCTCGTCGATCAGGGTCTGGGCATCATCGGTGAGGAACTCGGCATCTGTGCCGTTGAGGTCATAGGGCACATAATAGTCGAAGGGAGGAATGGCTTTGATGCCCGCATCGATCTGGTTGCGCATTTCATAGGCTGTATAGGCGCGCCAGGTGGAGTTCTCACGGGTGAACAGCGGCTGCGGGTACTTGGAGTAGTCATACCATTCAAGCAGCTGGTATTCGAGCATATAACGGTCGGTAGCACCTTCGGGCTGCTCAAAGTACTTTCCATCTTCGGTCAGCACGTAGTGATCGCCGGCAATGCCGTAGGTAGCCAGCATATAGTTGGCAGGATCAGCAAAGATCCAGTCGATGAGCTTGAGGGCCCAGGAAGGATCCTTGGATGTGGAGGATACAGCGACTTCTGCCATGTAGGTGGGATTGCCGCCCCATGCCGCCACACCGGAGGGAGCGTCGGTGAAGTTGGGGATCGCTGCCCAGGCACATTTGCTTTCCGGATGGGCAGCCACAAGGCGCTCAGTGCCCTGAAGGCCCATATTGTACCAGCCGGAGCACATGCCGATGCGGTCAGCAGCGCCCATATCGTTGGCAGTCTCATTGGTCATGGTGACGTAATCCTGATTGATGTATCCCTTCTGGTACCATTCAGCTCCCTTGCTGACCAGTGCCCAGGCGTTGGGATGCATGTACCAGGGCTTGACTGTGCCGTCTTCGTCCATGAAGCGGTCAACGGAATCACAGCCGCCCTGCGTGCCGAGGTAATACAGATGGAGCGGTCCATTGAAAAGGCTCTTGAAATAAGGGATATAGCCATATTCATCAGAAGGATCGCCGTTGCCGTTCATATCGTTGTTCTTAACGCCTTCGAAATAGGCTTCCAGCTGTTCGAGCGTGGTGGGCATTTCCATACCCAGCGCTTCGAGCCAGTCTGTACGGATGGACGGGACGCGGCCCGCCGTGAAGGTCTCGTGACGGGGGAGAGCCCAGATCTTGCCCTCAGAATCCTTGCAGGGCACCCAGGCTTCATCCGGGATCATGGCCTTGACATGGGGCAGGTAATTGTCAAGCATTTCCTCAGTGATGGGCTGCAGGAAGCCGTTGGCTGCATAGTCGGACCATACGCCGGCATGGGCGGTCAGGTTGATGCAGTCAAACTCCTCGCCGCCGGCGAGCATGACATTGACGCGCTCTTCCCAGTTGTTTTCGGGAACCACGATCACTTCAAATTTGATGCCGGACAGTTCCTCGATCATCTTATGGATCTTTTCATTTTCCGTCTTGTTTTCCTTGTTGGAATTGGAGCGGATGACGAAACGGGCGGGCTCGGTCTGGACCTCACCGTCAGCCAGAGCGGCCAGCGGAGCTGCCAGGTAAAGAACGAGCGACAGCGCCAGGAAAAGGGAAACCAGTTTACGCATGGGATAACCTCCTTGTATAAAATATTTATGACATGGTCAGCCTTTCACAGAACCGACCAGCATGCCCTTGACAAAGTATTTCTGCAGGAAAGGATAGATGCACAGGATCGGGAGGGTGGCCACAACAATGGTCGCCATCCGCACTGTCTCGGCAGGCGGAATGTTGTCCATGGCAGAACCGATCGTTGCCACATCTGTGACATTGGCGGAGTCGATCAGCATGCGCAGGGTATACTGCATTGTCCACCAGTCTTTGCGGTTCATGTACAGCATGGAGTCGAACCACATGTTCCAGTGGTACACGGCGTAAAACAGGGTGATGGTGGCAATGCTTGCCGTGGACAGGGGGATATAGATGCGGAAGAACACAACCAGATCGTTGGCTCCGTCAAGTTTAGCGCTTTCCTCAAGGGAATCCGGGATCTGCATGAAGAAATTGCGCATGATGATCATGTTGAAGGCATTCACAGCGCAGGGGAAGATGTAGACCCAGAAGCTGTTGATGAGCCCGAGTGTTTTATTGAGCAGATAGCTGGGGATCAGGCCGCCGGAGAACCACATGGTAAACACAATCAGTGCCGTGACGGCCTTGCGCGCCGGATAATTTTTTTTGGAGAGGGGATAAGCCATAAGTGTTGTGAGAACGATGTTCAGGCTCGTCCCGACCAGGGTGCGCAGGATCGTTGTCCGGTAGCTGTTGACGATGTTGGAGCCGGAGGAAAAGATAAAGGTATAGCCGCTCCAGTCAAAACTCCTGGGAATGATGCGCAGCGGGTGCAGCGCCCGCTCAATATCCGGTGTCACGCTGCGCCCTGCCACAAAGAGAACAGGGTAGATCATGACAAGGCAGACCAGGACCATGATGACGTCATTGACGATCAGGAAAACACGCTCACTGCGGGTGAGATTTCCATTCACTGTATCCACCTCCCTCAGAACAGTCCCTGCGCGCCCAGCCGCTTGCTGGCGCGGTTGGAGAAAATGATCATGACCAGGGCGAGAACGGACTTGACCAGGCCGACCGCAGCGGAATAGGAGAACTTGGAGGACTGGATGCCGTTGCGGTAGATGTAGGTTTCAAACACATCCGAAACCTCATAGACTGAAGGACTGTAGAGGTTGTAAATCTGGTCAAAGTTGTCGTCGAACATACGCCCGATCTGCAGAATCAGCATAATCGCGATAATCTCACTGATCTCCGGGAGCGTTATATGGAAGATCTGCTGCATCTTTGTGGCACCGTCCACTCGTGCCGCCTCGTACTGCTCCTGGTCGATGCCGGTGATGGCCGCAAGGTACACAATGGAGCCGTAGCCGATGGACTTCCAGATTTCGCTGATGACAAGAATGGGACGGAACCAGGAAGTTGAGGTCAGGAAATAGACAGGTGTCCCGCCGAGCATTTTGATCAGGACGTTGACCGCGCCCATATCCGGGGAAAGAAGCGTGTTCAGGAGACCTGCCACCACGACCCAGCTGAGGAAGTAGGGCATATACGTGATGGTCTGCACGGTACGTTTGAACCAGCTTTTACGGATCTCGTTGATCAGCAGGGCCAGAAGGATTGGCGCAGGGAAGCTGAAGATCAGCCGCAGCAGGCTGATGTACAGCGTGTTGCCGAAGACGCGCGAGCAGTACAGGGAGTTAAAGAAGACTTCAAAATTTTTGAACCCGATCCATGGAGCGCTTGCGATACCTGCATATCCGCCGCCAGCGCCTTTATAATTTTTAAAGGCAATGATGATGCCGTACATGGGGACATATTTGAAGAGCAGAAAATAGGCAAGACCCGGCAGCAGCATGAGGTGCAGCCAGAAATAATCGACGAAGAAATGTCTGAGCACTGAGGAAAGGGAACGGTGCTTTCTGTGCATGGCGCTGCCTCCTTATCTTTGATGGGTGCGATGTCAGGATTCAATGGCCTCAATGGCCCATCTCACACGCATGGGATCAATGTCTGCAGGAAGGCTGCAGTCGGCGCCGAGGATGAAACGGCTCCCTTCTGCTTCCCTGAGGACCTGCTTTACCGCGGCATGGACCTCTTCGCGGGAGCCTGAGGTGATCACGGAGCCCGGACGGTTATTGAGGCCGCCGAGGAGCACGCGGTCACCGAAGAAGGCTTTTCCATCGCGGATCCCGACGGATTCGACATCCACGTCCCAGTTGACCATGCAGCTGGGATAGTCCTTCCAGCGGGAAAGGATATCGGGTGTGCCATCCCATCCGCACAGGTGCAGAAGGTTTCTGTGACTGTGGGCATTGGCTGCGGTGACAATGCCTTCCTCACCGGGGCGCAGGAAACGCATATAATCCTCGTCGGAGAAGAGACCTTCCTCGGCACCCTGCAGACAGAGCATGATGCCATCCACGCCGGACTGGCACAGAAGGCCCTCTATGACGCAGACCGTGTCTTCCAGGATCACGCTGAGGACATGGCCAAAGGCTTCAGGGGAAGCTTTGAGAAGAGCAAGCGCTTTCTCCTGGGAAATGGCGTGCTTGAGGTTGGCATATGGGGAGAAAGCGTTGTAGAGCGTCACAACACTCCCGTGAAGGGCATCGACAATCTGACCGGCCCTCTCAATCTGGCCGCGCACATAGGCAGAGTCTTTGCCAAGGGGGCGGAGCTTCAGGAAATCCTGGGGGGAAGACGCGCCGCTGAGCGGGTAGATAAAAAATTCATCGCTCATCATTTTCAGCAGGTCCTCGCCGCTATCTTCAAGCCATCTGAGGTGATCGCGCACCGTCTTCTCAGGGGACTGCGCACCAAAATGGTGCCAGAAACAAACGGGGGTGCGGTCAGGCTTGCGTCCTTCAAGGACAGCCTCAACACGTTCTCTGCGGTTCATAAGGATGTACGACCTCCTTGGACTGATCAGTCATTTTTCTCTTGTGTATGTCTGTCCAGATGATACCTGAGATCATCCTGGGGAAAGAAATGCTGGGCGCTTGGGGGAAGGGTCCGCAAATAGCGGGAGACACTTTCATTTTCCTCGCTCTCCATCTTCTGGCGCCACTGGCTGGGCGACATGCCGTAGAAATGATGGAACTGGCGGGTAAAGGTGGAAGGCGTGGAATAGCCGACGCTTGTGGCAATCTCGGAAATGGATTTGTGCCCGTCAAAGAGCAGCGCACAGGCGCGTTCTATGCGGATAGTATGGATGTAATCCAGAGGGGACCAGCCGTAGGTCTGCTTGAAGACGCGCCGGAAATGGGCGTCGGAAAGGTGGCAGCGCGCGGCCAGATCACGGATGGACAGATCCTGCATATAGGCTTCCATGATATAGGCAATGGCGGGGGCGAGGACACCCTCATAACGGTCGGTGAGGACCGTATTCCCCGAGAGCGGGTGGCAGGAGAGTAGGAGGAGAAAGAAAGCGTGCAGGATCTCGCGCACGGCGCC
>CAMNGW010000062.1 GCA_946538615.1 uncultured Clostridia bacterium | reverse complement strand
AGAAGGTATCCCATGGGCACAAAAAGCATGATGTTCATATAGACTTGTGTAATATCCTCAGGACTGATGACCTGGATATGTGACAGGGCTGCAGGAAAACCTTCCGAAAAAGCGATCCGAAAAAAATCCAGCGCACCAAAATCAATATGTATGGACCTCTTCAGGTCCTCGAAAAGAGCAACATGAACCTGATACTCCTTGCTGGCAGACCGGGAAAAAAGAACGAGGTATATCACAGAAAGCACATAGATGCCGAAAACTGCATAAAGGATGCCTGTCCTCAGTTTCAGCAAACCATCTGCCCTTTTGTTCCGGCTTACGCCGCCCTGCAGGTTCAGGCCAAGCTTATGGGACAGATGCGTATCAAGAAAAGGTAGAAGAACAACAAGACACAGAACCAGACCTGTCACAAACAGATTTGTGGACAGGCTGTTCGCATTGACTCTCAAAAATAAATCTCCCTTTCCTTAATCAGAACGTATCAAGTCCCAGCTCCCGACGGAGAATATCAAGAGCATTCTGATGCCTCAGTTTGACAGCGCCATAGCTCAGGTCCATTTTTTTTGCAATCTCGGTAAGCGGAAGCCCATCATAATATCGCATGATAACAATATCTCTGAGCTGTTCAGGCATCTTTCTCAGTGCCCCGGCGAGTTCAGAGAGTGTCTCTGTTTTGATCAGGTCCGTGTCAATGACAGTACCGTCGGCAAGCGTTTCATCAAGCTCTTCGGATGGTTTCGTCCGCCTGAAAAAGTCAATCACTGTATTCCTGGTAATTGTAAAAATCCACGTTCCGACAGCTGCTTTCTCCGAGTCAAACTCCTCTGCCTTTGTCAGGACTTTTTCAAATACGTCTGCACAGAGATCTTCGGCATCCGCACGTGAGTTGATCCTTGCGCGGATATATCCCATAACCTTGTCGTGGTAATCCCGGTAAACTTTTTCCAAATCGAGGCTCGCCATCGCTTTATCATCTCCTCGTCTTTTTATCTGGTTTTTCCGGCATCCCAGCGGCTGAGATGAAATCCATTTCATCCAGGGTCAGTTCTCTTTTCTCATAACGTGCATGCGTATCCGCAATAAGCGCTGCTAAACTGTCATTGTCTTCAAAACGTTGAAAATCAAACAGTTGTTTTAATGCTTTTTCCATATAGCCATACCTCTCAGTCTGATTTGTTATCGCCTCATCTGAGCGGCGAAATATCCGCCCATGGCACTCCTATAAAGCATAAAACATTTCGGCACGATAAGCAAGAAGAGAATTATGTGTTGTACTCCTTTCTGGTTCCCTATTTTTTCCTACAGTGCACATTTCTTCATGCTCCCGCAAAAAAGTTATACAGGAATTTCTTCTTGACATGCCAGTAAGTTTGATTAAACTAAGTATCAGGAGATGATTATTATGTCAGCTGGTCTTTTGCTGTTTCTCCTTGGCTGTTTTTTTCAGGGAGTCCACCGTCCCAACCGCTTTCTGCCATCGTTCCGCGGAATCTGTGAAGTGCGCAGTTCTGCGCCAGGCCGTCTGCGGCTTGATTTACCGCTGTGCAAAAGCAAATCAGTCCTTGCAGAACAGACAGGAAAACAGCTACTGTCCACCGGATGCGTAAAATCTGTCCATTTCTCCCCTGTAACAGGTTCAATGCTGATCCTCTATGACCAGAAACAAGTCGATGCTCCTGTTCTGATTGGGGCCATCATTAAGCTCATGGGCCTTCAGGACAGTCTGCATGCCAAAGAAAATCCCCTGTTTCTCGAAAAACTTCATATGGTTTCCGATGCGCTTGACCGAGCGTGTCTGGACGCAACGAACGGATGGTTCGACGGCCGCCTCCTGACAGGAGGCTGTCTCCTGTACGCAGCTGTATATCAGGGAATGAAGAACGGATTTTCCCTTCCCGGTACAGCCACACTTTTATGGTGGGCATCAAGCCTGCTGCGAAAAGGAGACCAGACGACATGACTGCTCTGCTCCGTTCTCTGATCCGCCGGGCACTCAAGCCTGCGATAACGTGTGACCTGCCCGGACATCTGAGACTGTATTTTCCTATGTACCGATTGCTTCCGGATGCAGCAGTGCCTTATCTTCATTTTTGGGATGAAGCCATGTGCCTTTATCCTGGAATAAAAAAAGCAAAATGCAACCCATGCATAGGGACTGCTCTGGTCCAGTATGATCCTTCCCTGACCAATAGCACCCAGATTCTGTCCTGGCTGAATATACTGATTGACGAAGGCCTTGCCTGCGGAGGGGATGAGCATTTTCTGGCCCTTTCCGAACAGGATATGGTGCTTGAGGTCCGCAGGCGCCTTGTTTCAAAACAAAAAGGAACGGTATATAACAATGTTTAATCTTTCCAAAAACGAATCGCTCTGGATGAAATCTGTGAGCCGTTCAAATTTACCAGGAAGGCTCCGTCTTGACGTAAACGGTCTGTCCTATCTTGCTGTACAGAAGAACGAGATTGCATTTTCTCTTGCATCAATACCCGGTATCCGGCGGGTCACACTGAATCCCGTCACTTCGTCCCTTCTTGTATGGTACGAACCCCTCTGCAGCCCAAAAGACATACAGGATGCAGTTGACCTCATTCTGGCACGCTATGCTATGGATGCTGCACGTAAGAAACATGCCACAGAGACAGATACTGCTGAAGTTACGATGACCACAGGCCGTCTTGCTCGCCGCCTGGCTCTTTCCGCCTTCTCGGCACTGCTCGGAAATACTGTTTTCCGTGCCCCGGTCAGAACAGGTCTCGCATCTCTGGCTTCTCCGCAGGCTGTTTCCTCTGCTATTCTGTGTGCACCTCTGGCACAAAGTGCCTGGTCCGGTCTTAAGACAGATCACAGGCCCAACGCTGACTTTCTCACCGTAACCTCCATTCTTGCAAGTCTCCTTCTGGGTGCCGGAAATTCTGCTCTCACCATTCTCGCCCTTTCCGATCTGGCTGAACTGATGACAAGCTATACCATTGAAAAAACCAGGAAATCCATCATCTCCATGCTTTCGGTAAAGGACAGCCATGTATGGCACGAGCTGGGAGACGGCCACCTTTCCCGCGTGCCGGTCACTGAGCTGGAAAAAGGAGATATTGTCGTTGTTCACACCGGTGAAAAGCTTGCAGTGGACGGGCGCGTACTCTCAGGTGATGCTGTCATCGATCAAAGCGCTATCACCGGTGAATTTGTTCCTGTACAAAAGCAGACTCATGATGAAGTGTTTGCCGGAACAGTTGTCAAAAGCGGCCTGCTCCGTATTGAAGCCCTAAAGCTTGGTGATGATACAGTGGTAAGCAGGATCATCGGCATGGTGGAGGCTTCATCTCTTAAACGCGCTCCCATCCAACGCTATGCGGACCGGTTCTCCAATTACCTTGTCCCCCTCAACTTTCTTCTCTTTGCTGCAGTTTATCTGGTAACCCGTGACCCGGTCAGAGCTTTGAAGATGCTGGTTATTGATTACTCCTGTGGCATCAAGCTCTCCACTGCAACTGCATTTTCTGCTGCCATTCATTCCGGCGTCCGTTCAGGCATACTGATCAAAGGAGGGACTTTTTTAGAGCAGATGGCGGGAGCTTCAACGGTTCTTTTCGACAAGACAGGAACGATTACTGAAGGACGTCCGGAAATTACAGATGTGCACGTCGTCCATCCGTCATATACCCAGCAAGACGTTGTGGCATATGCCATGGCAGCAGAAGAAACCAGTTCGCATCCTCTTGCATCCAGCATTCTTGCTTATGGCACGAAACTTGGCATCACTGTCCCTGATCATGGTGATGTCGTGACAGAAATCGCACGCGGCAGCTGGACACGTCTGGATCAGCATATTGTCCGTGTAGGGAGTCTCCGCTATATGCAGGAATCCGGGGTCCGTGCCGTTGTCCCGCTTCCTCAGAACGACGGCCGAATCCGTACCTATGTCAGCATAGATGAAGAGATGATCGGCATCCTCTTTGCACAGGACCGGCCAAGAGAAAATGTCAGACGGGCAGTCAATGCACTGCGCTATGCCGGTGTCGGGGACATAGAACTGTTGACGGGTGATACGGAGGACCAGGGCAGACTTGTCGCTCAGCAGATTGGTGCTGACGGTTATCAGGCATCTCTCCTGCCCGAGCATAAAGCAGAAGCCGTCCTAAAACTTCAGACACACGGGGAAACAGTTGTCATGGTTGGCGATGGGATCAATGATGCCCCGGCTCTAGCCTACGCCGATGTAGGAATCTCTCTGGGCTCCAAATCAACCGATATCGCCATGGAAACCAGTGACGTGGTGATATCCAGGGATGACCCAATGACCATTCCGGACCTCAGGCGTCTGGCCGAAAGTACCATGCGGATCGTCCGTCAGAATTTTGCCCTGGTAATCGGTATCAATACCATTGGGCTCATCCTTGGAGCAGCAAGCAATATTTCCGTGCTGGGAAGTGCTGCTATGCATAATTTTTCTACCATACTTGTTGTTGCTAATTCCCTCCGACTGCTTTTTTTCTCGCCTGACCATGGCTGACGCCGGAAAGGACGCCTCTTATGCATGACAATCAGGGCGCATTGCATGTTACCGTAAGACACAGTGCACCGGGCCGCATCCGGCTTTCCTTTGAAAAAAATTTTCCAAATCCTGAATTGCTCCGCTGCATTCCGGGTGTTGAAGACTTGACCTGGAATCCGCGTATCCTTTCCATGCTGATCCTCTACGACAGCCATAAGCTGTCTGAGTTTCAGCTTCTTCAACAGGTCTGCGGCATATTCGCCCTGCAGCTCAATCCAAAGATGATCCATGTGCGCCACGAGGAAGAAGAAGGTTTTTCTCTCTCCTCAGCCGCACTCCTTGCCTTCTTTTCCATCGGTCTTGATGGTATGGTAACCAGTCTGTCCTTGCCGTTTTCCACGTTCTCCAAATGGCTGAGCGTTCTGACGACACTGACCGCGGTGACTGAACACGGCTGGCAGGAACTCAATACACGCGGTTCCTTCGATCCCGAGGTTATGAGCCTGGTCTATCTTCTCAATTCACTCTCTACCGGAAAAACATTTCAGGCCAGTCTGCTCGCTTGGGGGCTCACCTTCGGCCGCCATTTGCTGCCTCATGAAACCCGTGAGACTTTTTGGGTTGTCACACAAAAAACAGACGCTGTCACGCTGACCCCTGTTTCCTATCCCTCTTCGCATGCTTTTGCCGGTAAGCTTCTCCGCTCCGGCCTTGATACCATAGCGAGGCGGGCACAATAAACAATTATAATATGGAGGTTGATGAAACATGTTTGCCAACAATCAGCTTGTCAAAGGTATCCTCATTGGTGCTGGTGTCTCTCTTGCCGCTTTCTGTGTATACAAAAGCAATGAGGAAAAAGTGGACCAGTTCCTGAACCGCCATGGCATTCACGTCAAGACCTGTGGGAACAGTCTTGAATCCATGAGTATTGAAGAACTTATGCGTCAAAAAGAAGACATTGAGGACCTGATCGCCGAAAAAGAATTGCAGGACCAGTCAGTAACCGTCAATGCACCTGTACCTGCCACCTGAAAAAATTTTCCCTTCCTGCAACAGGTAGGGAAAATTTTTTAATTGATAAGGAAGTGGATCGGCGTGGTCTTCTCAGTAATAATTTCTGCTTCATAAACGCCATCCGGAAAAGCCATCGTAGGGTCATCCATTGCAATGCCTATCGTCTGTTCTCCTCCATCTTCCAATACCATGGATATTTTTCCTTTGCCTTTGTCTCCTGCAAAGCGCACTTCCATTCCAGGGGTAAAACGGTCCTTCAGCGTCTCAGAAAGTACAGCGGTGACAGATATCAGATGATTTCCTTTTTCGTCTACCGCTATATTTTCAACATACACATCCAGCGGTACAGTACTTTCCATGACAGTTGTGGAGGCATACACAATAAAACCTATGAGAATCAGCACAATAAGGGAAAGCAGGACCCATAATCCGGGATTTGTCACCTTCATATAATCGTGCAGTTCATCGGGGCTGGAAATATGAATATGATTCTGCTCCGTGTGATGTGTACTGGTCATCTTTGTGCCTTGTATGATAATTATGGAAGCCAAATCATACTTTCCTTTCCTTTTTGTTCACCATCTATGATGCATCCAGATGCTGTGGACTAAAGATTTTCCTGTAGTCCGATTACTTTAAGGCGTGTAGCCGATGCACCATCCGGATCATGAATGGCTGGATGTCACCGAGTGAACCGCGTAAGCAGTTCCAAGAGCACATATGCCAATCAAATTACGATGGTGACCGTATACCGGCCGTCGCAGCGTCAAACAAAGAGAGGGGAGAGAATTCCATGATTTGCGCCGGCATCGGTGTTGCCAGGCTCAATCACTTTGCCTCCATCCTCTCATCTGATGGTAAATGTGCTCGCAGAACCGTTCAAATTCTCAAACAACTTCAAGGGCTTCCGCAGCCTTTCCCTCGTACCGGATAAGTACGATCGGGAGCAGCTCCTCGTCGGTCTTGAATCAACGGCTCACTACGGTAATAACCTTGTCGAATTCCTCGTTGCCAAAGGGTACCGCTTTTGTATCCTCAACCCCATCCAAACCCCTGTTATGCGCAAGGGAAATATCCGCAATGCCAAGACGGATAGGGTGGACACCGTCGTAATTGTCACGACCCTTATGACCTCCGAACACCATTTGTTCCAGAAGCAGAATCTCGATCTCCTGCATCTTAAGAATCCGGGCCGGTCGCCGGGATCTTATGAAGAAGCGTTCCTTTCGCAAAAACAAGCTTACTTCTTACATTGACCAGGCGTTTCCGGAACTCCAGTACTTCTTTAACGGTGTTCACATTAAGTCTGTCTATGCGCTCCTGAAGGAAGCGCGGAACCGATTTCCCTTTGCACATGACTCATCTCTGACCCACCTTCTGGAAGCTGCTTCTCACGGCCATTTCAAGAAGGAAAAAGCTCAGGAGTTAAGAGTTCCTGCACAGAGGTCTGTCGGTTCCAACGACAGCTCTATCTCTATTCAGATAACCCAGACCATTGAGCAGATCGAGTTACTGGATAGACAAATTGATGATGACGAAGCCAAAATAGAACAGATTGTTAAGGCCACTGGCTCCGTCATTATGACCATCCCCGGCATCCGCTATGTCGAAGCCGGAATGATCCTGGGAGAAATCGGTGACATTCACCGTTTTCCCGATTACCACAAACTCATAGCTTACGCTGGTTTGGACCCTGTAATTCGTCAGTCTGGCAAGTTCAATGCCAACCATACCAGAATGTCCAAACGCGGTTCCGGAACTTTGCGGTACGCTTTGGTCTATTCTGCGCACAACGTCGTTAAGAACAATGATACGTTTCACAAATACTATGGCATGAAGTGCGCTCAGGGCCGCGGTCATTATGCAGCCCTTGGACATTGTGCTGGAAAGCTCGTACGGGTCATCTTCAAGATGCTCTTCCAGGACGTTCCTTTTGATCCGTATAAGCTGGGAAGCTGAATGTCTTCCCTTGTTACCTTGCTCAAATCAACACTTTCCCATTTCTTTTTCGGAGACACCCAGCATTTGCTGATCAGGGGACTGCAAAAGTCCTGAAAAAACTATTCGATTAGGTTTATTCATGTTACCCTTCTTTTCCATGATAAAACAGGAAATATTTTTCTTACCCTCTGACAGTTCATAGGTGGTCTCCTTCCATGGGTATTGTACAACAATCCTGTGCCATCGTAAAGACTGCTGTACCCATGTTTTGCGGAAACTTTTCTTGGCCTGAAAGCAATGATTCATATGTGCAGAATATGGAGGTGAGTGAGCCATTTTATGTTGCATCATTCCGTATCCTGTTCTTCAGGCCAGAGTCCCTGTTTTCCCCTGAGTGAGCATCAGGAGCGTAAAAATGAAGTGAGACACGGCATGCTCCGTTTGTGATCATTTCTCCCTTAAAACCGCTGGTCCGCCTTAATTGCAATGCATATTTTTCTAACCTTTTCTGCAGAATGGTTTACTTTTTCGCGGTTTGACTTCAAAAAAAGGCACTGCATAAGCAGTGCCGCATTGTTCCTTATTGCCAGGGTACATAGATCCGTTCGATGGTAGAAAGCTGGCCGTTTTCATCGAATGATACGTTCACATTATCTGTTGCAAATCCTGGATCATTCTCATTCTCATAGAGCTTCACGAATTCATCGAGTCCATAGCTTGCAGTTTCTTCCAGCATTTCCCCTGTTTCCTCATCAATGTTATCAAGGAACACAAGGTCCTCGGTAAGCTGACAATGCAGGGTATCGATATCCTTCATGTAGGCCGCATCATAAAAGTATGGCAGATATCCTTCATCACTCTTGCGGATCTCAATTTCATCATTGATCAGAATGATATCATCTTCTGTGCTCATTGTTTCTACTGAGATTGTCTCCTGACCAATAACAAGCTCACCGCCCACCTGCAGCGCCTGCACCGTCTCTTCGCTGAGGACGATGGGTTCTCTGATGGTAACATCAATGAATCCGCGGTCATAATTGCTGAGGGACGCCTGATATGACTTGCCGGCTACATTGAGAGATTCTTCGGCTTCGGAAGTAGGGATAAAGTCCAAATCGCTGAGGAAATCCACACACATTCTGATCTGATCTTCAGTCAGTGTCTTATCTTCAGCCTTTTCTCCGGCAGTAAGAATGAATTCCACAAAATATCCCTTATAGATGGTAAAGAAATCAACATAGTTGTAGGTATCATCCAGCTGCTTGGCAACCAGAAGCCTCGTGCCATAGCGGGTCTCATCATAGGTGATCTCAATGGTCGGATCGACAACAGTAAAAGTTTCCTCAATCAAACTGAGTTCTTCATTCGTCAGATCGTTTAAACGGTCCACTTCAGAATAAATCTCATCAAAGGCCACAGAAAGAACCATCTCAGGTTTCGTTTTGTCTGCAGAGGCTATTCTTGCAATGATCTGGTCCCTGTTGACAGAGATCGGGGTCACACTGTACCCATCCATTAAGGAACACTGCAGTGAAAATGCACCATTAATGCTGATATTGCCAATGGCAACTTTTGGCGCTTCTTCAGCTGCCGCACAGCTCAGCATGAAAAGTGCCAGAATAAAAGCAACGATTTTCTTCATATTTGTCACCCTCCATGTATCACTGAGCAATAAAAACTCTGTTGATAAAGCCCACATCACCGGTATCAGGATCTTCAACCTGTACCCAGTTTGTGAGTTCTTTGATAACTGTCAGCGTAGAATTAGCCTTGTATGTGGCCATAAGCTCTGAACTCTTGCTTGGCGCCCAGCGCATGTTCACCCAGCCGCTCACACGGGTCGGGCGGACCTGAACTTTGTAGGGCTCCACTTTTCTTGCGCTGCGGAACTCGCTGTTGATTTCGTCAAGGGTTGTGGCCACCGCATGATCCGTGTTCGCTTTCCGCTGCGTGGACTTCGTCTTTGTCAGGTACCTGCGGTTGATATATGCAGCATAGTCCCCGACACCGAAACCAGGATTATCGTAATGATACGTGATCAGTGCCCAGTTATCATCCACGAAAGCATCAACGCGTACCGATGAGCCATTTTTCAGTGACCCTACAACCGTTCCACCCGGGGTGGAACGGACATTCAGGCCTTTTCCATTTTCGGTATATACATAGTAAGTACCTGCTTCTTCTGCTGTCTCCTCTTCAGCAACAGCCGCAGTACACACCACCGCAAGAAGCAGGATCACAGCAGAAATCAGTGAAAGAATACGTTTGTTCATCCAGGGATAACCTCCTTTTACCATTCCATGGACTTACGGTTGTTTTTACGGATTGTTTTGATCCAGTCGTTATCAATCTGGAAACTGGTAACTTCCACGACGCCCCGTGTTGAATAGATATCCGAAGGCGCCTTATAGTCCGGCATATTCCACAGTCCTCTTCCAGTTCCGTCTCCAGGGTTCAGTATGCCCGTCCAGACAGCCTTGATCACATTCGAGCCATCCCTGGTATTGACAGCATACGGCTCTGGTTCATCACCGTCTGTGGTGTAAAAATAGATGTTCGCGTAAATCTTTGTAATTGTCAGATCACTGACATTATCCACGCTTATATAAAAGCGGTAGTTGGGGTCCCAGCTAAAGTTACGTACACTCAGAGATTTGTCCCAGTTTCCGATTTTGACCTGTATGCTTGTCGTGTATCCGCCATCTTCCGTCACGCCAACCACTCGGGTCTCACCATGTGCAACACCGGTGATCCTCACTTTGTTCTTATCGCCCTTAGCACTGGCAATTTCTGGATTGTCGCTGGTCCAGACCATGTTCCGGTTGCTGGCATTGTCAGGCTCAAGAACACCAGTGAGCGTCTCGCCTTCGCGTACTTCAAGATAAGCTGTGGAGCGCTTCATATGCACGCCCGTAACATGCTGAAGGACCTTTACCTTCACCCTGGCTTTTCTCTGGCTCCCATCGGCAGTTACAGCATTGACAAATGCCTCTCCTGCCTTTACGCCAGTCACATTGCCGTCCTGGTCGACTGTAAGGACCTTTGTATTGCCCGAGGAAAGAATGACTGCCGGATTGCTCGCATTGGCAGGTTCAGTGACCCACTCCAGCTTGCCGGTTTCGCCGACATAGACTTCAATCGGACCCGTGAAAGACAGCTTCGTTACCGGCTGCTGCACATGGACCGTAACATTGGCTGAAACACGGCTATCTGCTTTGCTTGTACACGTCACAACGCATTCGCCAAGAGAAACGCCTGTGATGCGCCCCTGTGCATTGACTTTTGCAATACGCTCGTCTGAGGAGGACCAGACAACATTTTTATCATCTGCGTCCTTAGGCATAACTGTGGGCCTGACAAAGGCAGTTCTGCCCGCATCTATGGTAATTTCACTCTTGTCGGGCTCAATCGATGTCGGTAGCTGAACGACCCGGACAGAAATATTTGTACGGATGCCGCTGCCATCAGCTGCAGACGCAACCACACGTACATTTCCGCGTTTGACACCTGTCAGGACACCTTGATCGTCCACCGTAGCAATCCGCTCATCCGTTGAAGACCATATCACATCCTGAATCGATGCATTTTCAGGCTGTACAGAAGCCGTAAGTGTCATCTGCCCGCCCACAGCCACATGACTGTCCGGTGCATTTGCTGTTATGCGTGTCACAGGCTGGACAACCAGGACATGGAACGTTTCAGATACTTCCGGGCTCAGCACATTGGCGATGGTCAGATCGGTTTCTCCCGCCTGCAGGCCTGTAATGCCTGTACCGCGGATCCGGATCACGGAATCATCAGCAGAAGTCAGCACAACATTTTTATTTGTCGCATCCCTCGGCGTGACTGTCACCTGAAAATTCAGTGTCTTTTTTACAGGCACAACGAGCACAGGATACTCTGTCGCTGAAATAAGGCCTGCGACAAAAGGATCGCCGGGATCATATACAGGGAGTTTACTGGTATTGACTTCAACTGTTTCAGCCTTGCGCGCAACTGTTACAGAAAGCTGAGTCCTGTATGTTCTGCTGGAAGTCTGGACCGCGGCTGTAATGTTCGTTTTCCCTTTTGTTATACCAGTAACTACACCATTTGCGTCAACTGTGGCAATTTTCGTGTTCTGTGAGGAATACGATACTTCTCCGTTCTCGGTATCCCCAACTCTTGTCAGAATGGTCTGCAGGGTTTCCCCTTCAAACACAAGGTTGACATCCTTGTCAAAGCGAAACGCATTTTCTGCTGAGCCCGGAAGAGCCATAAGGAGCACTGCCAGGCAAAGCAACCATACACATGTTTTTCTCAACACGCTTCCTCCTCTGCTGAAGCACATCAGCCATTACCGCCAACAAGCTCTGTGCTGTCTTCTCCTGTGATAGACAACGAACCAGAAGGGATGAAACCACGGGCTGTTTTACCGTCGATGGTTGTTTCGATGTAGTCCCAAGCCTGATTATTGTACATGGTAGTCAGGAACCTTACTCTTGTTCCGGCAGGAATATGGACAAGCGTCTTTCCTGTCTGTGCCGGGTCATCTGTCATATTGACAGGGGAAAGCACCTGGCACTCATTGGCGTCCCACATCAGCATGCTCAGATTGGGCCTTGTTCCCTTGATCTTGGAACCATCCACATAGCCCACACGGTATTGTCCCGCCAGATTCGCTTCATAAAGCATAAGCATCCAGTTCCCGTCCCAGCCAAGAGCGTACACAGCCCCGTTAGTAGAGCATGTCGCTTTTCCGTTATTTGCACGGTACGCATTGGAAGAAGGAGCGGTATATACGGCAAGCTTCTGCCCGCTCTTCAGATTCACGAAGCTGAATCCGCGGGGCGTATTCACATTCTGTGCCGGCGGTGTCGGCATTCCTTTTCCATTGGGATTTGTCGTCTTCTGGTCGCGCATTTCTTTGCGGACCGCTTTGATCAGGTCCACATTCTGGTTCTCAATTTTTGAGCACTGAGAATATGTCTCATGATGGTTGGTCGACGATTCACTGGCATTGGGTTTGTACCACGGCATAAGCGTAAACCAGTTATAACAGCGGCTTCCTGTCTCAAACTTGTAGCCATGACGCGCATAGATCTCATTGAATGCATAAAGCAGCGTATCGTACTGGTATCCCCAAAGCTCTTCACGTGTCAGCGCCCGTCTGTCTGAATCCGGGATAATGTAAAGAGATTCTGCGCTGCCAGCCAAAGGCACCAAAAGTGTCAGCATGACAAGCGCCGCGATAGAGGACATGATCCTTCTGGCTGTTAAACCCATATTAATCTTTCCCTTCATGAAGATTTTCCGGAGAAACCGGATTTTTAAATCCAATCAGATTATACCACGCTTTTCAAGTCTTGTCTTGTGAAAAATAGATTATTGCAGAATTGTAACACAACTGTTCCCTTTCCATCAGTTCCCTGTCCTGTATTTTACCTGCATATGCTGTGTTCTGCCCGGCTTTTCCCCGATGTCCTTTGTGGTATGACAGACATTTTTGATATTTCTCTGTAGCAGCACCGCATGTGTGGAAATTTATACGCAGGACGATAGGATGCGGCCCGACACACCGGGTGCACACTTTCAACCACAGCATAGCACAGACATTGCTGTCCCTCCTGCTGAATATGCTGTAGCCCATCAAAAAACGTCCCGACTCTGCACCCGCGTAAGGGAGGGTGAGAAAAGCAGGTCCCAATTTTCCCTGCTGAGCTTCTGTACTCTCTGTGCCGGCCATTCACATCAAGGCGCTGTCTGCGGCAATTTCCATCATGCCCTGCAGTTCTTCATCAAAAAAACACAGTTTCATGCGGGTCTCCATTGCTTTGGCCCATGATTCTGGTTACAATTCATGTCAGGCCAAGGCACCATTATATGAAACTTTTGAATATGAGAGGAACAACAGATATGCAGAAAACCGCTGTTATTACAGGAGGCGCTCACGGTATAGGAAAAGCCACAGCCCTTGCCTTTCAGCATGAGCATGTTAAAGTCCATATTATGGACAGGACACCTGGAGACTGGTTTGTTGGTGATGCAGGCAGCAAGGAAGACCTTGAACGCTTTGCCAGGGACGTCATTTCGAAATCCGGACATGTGGACTACCTGATCAACAATGTACCACCCCTTATGCAGGGAATCAGCAGCTGTACCTATGAATCCTTTTCACAAGCCCTCGCAGTAGGCATCACTTCTGCCTTTTATCTTTCCCAGCTTTTCCTGCCCTATTTTGCTGAGGATGCCTGTATCATTAACATTTCCTCTTCCCGGGACAGAATGAGCCAGCCGCAGACAGAAAGTTATGCCGCTGCAAAAGGCGGCATTTCAGCCCTTACCCATGCAATGGCTGTCAGTCTTGCAGGACGCGTCCGCGTCAACAGCATATCTCCTGGCTGGATTAACGCAGGTGAAGATAAAATAACAGGTGAAGATGCCCTGCAGCAGCCTGTCGGAAGAGTTGGCAGACCTGAGGATATAGCCGAGCTGATTCTGTTTCTCTGCTCTGACAAAGCAGGCTTTATTACGGGTGAAAATATCTGTGTGGACGGCGGAATGACGAGACTTATGGTTTACCATGGCGAGCATGGCTGGACCTATAAGCCGTCTTTGTGAATCTTTCAGCACAGGTGCCATTTTCTGATCCGTCTTTCCTTTTTCCCGCAGTACAGCGCTGCCGTCATCTGCTTATTTTCCTATGGGAAGAAAATACCCGGAACCGTGTGCTGACTGCATGTTTCCCCAGCAGGATATGTCATATCCTGAACGCACCAAAAAACGGGCAGGATGCTTGCCTGTCCGTTGATCAGAAGGATTTTTCCATGTGGATAGCCCGTCTGATCCATCTTTGCTTCCATCATCTGAATGAGGTGTGATAAATGAAAGGTTATATATTCTACTGCCAGCTGGATTATCCTGACCTGCCCTACCCCTGTACATCCACGGGCCGCGGAACCATTGCAGATAATGGGTGCGGACCCTGCTGCGCTGCCATGGTTGCAGAAAACCTTCTCCATGTTCCTTTCAAGCCGTGGGATGCATGCAGACTGGCCATTGCCTGCGGTGCCAGAGACAAGCCCGGAACAGATTTCTATATTTTTGCGCCGGTTTTTGCAGACAAATTTGGCTTCAGTCTTCAGGTGACCGAAGACCCGAAAGAAGCAGAAGCTTTTCTGCGCAGCGGCAAGGGCATGATCATTGCCAACACACAGGGTGACAGGGAGGGATATACAGGCGTCTTCTCGGACAGCGGGCATTACATCGTCCTCACCGGTCTTGAACAGGATACCGTAAGAGTGCTTGACCCTATGTACCGTCCGGGACGTTTCGATCTTCCGGGACGCAAGGGAAAAGTCCGGATGGAAGGAAATGAAGCTCTCGCTTCTTTTTCCGTTATCACCGAAGACTGCAAAGACAGGCCCTATTTTTTGTTCAGCAAACCCTGAAGTGTCCTCTTTTATCCCTGCTTTGTCAGTTTCAGGAGGACAGGGATAAAAAGACCTC
>CAMNGW010000061.1 GCA_946538615.1 uncultured Clostridia bacterium | reverse complement strand
AGTTGGCATCCGGCGGCAGATACAGGCGGACAACGTCGGCCTTCTTGTTGGCGATATGGTCCATGAAGCCGGGGTCCTGATGGGTGAAGCCGTTGTGGTCCTGCTGCCATACCGTGCTTGCCATGATCAGGTTCAGGGAAGCCAGTTCCTCGCGCCACGGCAGCTGGTTGCAGACCTTCAGCCACTTCGCGTGCTGGGCAGCCATGGAGTCAATAATGCGCGCAAAAGCCTCATACGTGGCAAAGAAGCCATGTCTTCCCGTGAGGAGATAGCCTTCCAGCCAGCCTTCGCACATGTGCTCGGAGAGCATGGAATCCATTACGCGGCCGTCAGGGGAGAGATGGTCGTCCGTATCCAGGTGCTGTGCGTTCCAGTCGCGGTTCTCCACTTCAAAGACCGCATTGAGGCGGTTGGAATTCGTCTCGTCAGGTCCAAAAATACGGAAGTTCTTGGCGTCGGCGTTGAGGCGGAAAATATCGCGGACAAACTTGCCCAGCTCGATCATATCCTGGCCTTCCCGCTCGCCATGGCCCTTGGTATCAAAGGCATAATCCCTGAAGTCCGGGAGCCGGAGGTCGCGCAGCAGCAGTCCGCCGTTCGCATGGGGGTTCGCACCTATGCGTGCGTTGCCCACAGGGGCCAGGTCCCGGATCTCGGGAAGGATCTTTCCGTTCTCGTCAAAGAGCTCTTCCGGATGATAGGAGCGCAGCCAGTCCTCAAGGATCTTCAGATGCTCCTCAGGCTTTTCCATGGAAATCGGGACCTGATGGGCAAGGAAATTGCCCTCGATCCGCTTCCCGTCCACCATCTTCGGGCCTGTCCATCCTTTGGGCGTGCGCAGAACGATCATCGGCCAGACAGGACGTGTGCTGTCCTTTTCCTCCCTGGCATGCTTCTGGATGGCTTTGATCCGCTCGATGACAGTGTCCATGGCCTCCACCATTTTGCGGTGCATGTCCATGGGTTCGTCACCTTCCACGAAATACGGCTCCCAGCCGCACCCATGGAAGAAATCCACGATCTCCTGGTGGCTCATGCGTGCAAACACGGTCGGATTGGCAATCTTATAGCCATTGAGGTGCAGAATGGGCAGGACCGCGCCGTCTGAAATCGGATTGAGGAACTTGTTGGACTGCCAGGAAGTTGCCAGCGGGCCAGTCTCTGCCTCGCCGTCGCCCACCGTCACCGCCGCAATCAGGTCCGGGTTGTCAAATACCGCACCAAAAGCGTGTGCGATCCCGTAGCCAAGCTCACCGCCTTCGTTGATTGAGCCTGGTGTCTCAGGAGCGCAGTGGGATGGCACGCCGCCCGGGAAGGAGAACTGCTTGAACAGCTTGGCCATGCCGGCTTCATCTTCGGAAATATTCGGATAAACCTCCGAGTAGGTTCCATCGAGATAGTCATTGGCAATATAAAAGTTGCCGCCATGACCGGGTCCGGACAGAAGGATCAGGTCCAGATCATAACGCTTGATCACGCGGTTGAGATGAACAAAAACGAAGTTCTGGCCAGGGACGGTTCCCCAGTGCCCGACAATCTTCTTTTTGATCATATTTATCGTGAGCGGTTTTTTCAGAAGCGGGTTCTCCAGAAGGTACAGCTGGCCCGCAGAGAGGTAATTGGCCGCGCGGAACCACTTGTCCATGCGCTCAAGAAGCTCTTGGGTGACAGGTCCTTTCTCGGGGCAGACAGAGGTTGGGTTCGACATAAGGTTGACTCCTTTCCGGCATTGAATATGAAAATAGGATGACCTTTCAGCATCATGCCCTATTCTTTCCCGCTTGTCAACTGGTTTCTTGTCCGTTCTGCATTCATTGGCTCAGCGGAAGGGCTGCTTTCCCTGTCTTCGGCCCCTGCAAAAAACCTTGACACGTCCCTGTGCCTTCTCTACAATCTTCCCAGATTCCCTTTGACAGGAGGTATTCCTATCGCGTATGCAAAAAAGCTTTCCGTCCAGGAAATGAAACAGCGCAACCTGAATACCTATGGCACGCGCATACGGTTCTTCCGCACGCAGGCCGGTCTGAGCATGGACCAGCTTGCCTCACAGCTCGATGTCTCTTCTAGCACAGTCCGCAACTGGGAGTGCGGTCTTACCCGGCCCGACCCCGAATATCTGTACCCGCTTTTCCGCATCCTCAATGTCCAGCCCAATGTGTTTTTCGGGACCGGCGATCCGGATGAGGCGCTCAGCGAACAGGAAAAGGCCCTGGTCGGGACTTACCGCATGCTCGATGCCCGGGGACAGGAAGATCTTCTCGTCCTCGCCAGGGCCCTGTGTACAAACCGGCATATCTGACATGGGAGGTGGTAGCCGTGTGCTGCCGTTATTTTCTTGACGAATCCCCCGAATTGCGCCCCTTTGTGGAAGCCATGAACCGGGCCCCGCTCCTCTCAGGCATGACCGGACAGCTCCATAAAACGGCCGTCACATCCGGGGAGGTCCGCCCCGGCGATATTGTGCCAGCCCTTGCCCTTTCCGCCAGAAGCCGGACAGTATCTGTCTATCCCATGCTCTGGGGCTGGAAGCAGGGGACTGGCCTTCTCATCAACGCCCGCCTTGAGAGTGCCGCTGACAAACCCACTTTCCGCGATTCGTGGCAGTCAAGGCGCTGCGTGCTGCCTGCCGCCTGCTACTTTGAATGGTCCCATTTCCTTAGTCCGGAGGGCAAAAAAAGGACCGGGCAGAAATACCGCATCGGTCCATCTTCGGGTGAAACCTGCTACCTCGCCGGCCTTTACCGGTTCGAAGGGAACGCACAGATCCACTACCCTGTCTTCACCATTCTTACCCGCTCTCCCTCCCCGGTCATCTCCTCGATCCATGACCGGATGCCTGTCCTCCTTGCACAGCAGGACGTCCCGGACTGGCTCACCGGTCCCGCGGACCCTGAAAGGACCTATGGGATGTCCCTGTCAGATCTGTACCTTACTGCAGCTTCCTGAGGCCATCCTCAGCCAAGCTGGCGCCGGATCACCCTGAGCCTTTCGCTGTCCCAGCTGGCACAGGCGAGGCGGAACGCTTCATGCAGCAGGCGGTCCGCTTCCTCATCCTCGCTTTTCATCAGACAGGTGACCGCGCTGCGGACCCGTGTGCGGAAGTCCTCCTCGACCCGGGAGTGGGCAAAGCCGCTGCCCGCGCGCGCAATAAAGTACAGATAATCCGTCATTTCACGGCTCAGGTGCACCCTTTCATGGCTGGCAGCGGCGTAAATCAGGTTGACCTGGGAACGGGTCAGACTGGTGTAATAATCACTGGCCATGCATGCTGTCCCTCTTTCAGATCTCTCGTTTTTTGACATATACCCCTGTGATGGAGCGGTCAAGGAGCGTGATGGTCTCCCCTGTGATGCGCTTGCGGTACAGGCGGGACTCACCTTTTACTATTTTTACCGTCATCTGTTTCAGATAGGCGTCCCCGCCCGGTTTGTTCCCCATGCAGGAGATGAGCATCCTCATCAGCCGGGCCTTATCCGCCGGGCACAGAGCCAGAATGTCTTCCCGTCTGGCAGTCAGTTTTGCCCCAAGCAGCCGGAAGACCGGATAGTCCCCTACCAGCTTCTCCATCAGCGTGATCAGCAGTTCATCAAGTTCTTCCATGGTAAGTCTGGCGTCGTCCAGACTTTTTTCTATATCACCCGGCTGGGAAGTGAGGACCATCCAGGCCGTGTGAGTGAGATAGGCGGGCAGGAAAAGCTGCCTTGACGGCACAATCTCCGTTCCGCTCTTGAGATAGAAGGCCTGACCTTCATAAATGACCTCCGTGTTCAGGCGGATGCCGTCGAGCACAAGGTGCACATCGCGGTACCCGTGCTCCTCGTCAAAGCCAAGCCGTTCACGGGCATAGCGCACAATGGCGTCCCCGTCCCTGCTGCTTTTTACAGCAATGTACACCGGCACGGAGATCAGTTCCTTGATGGTCCTGCCTTTCTTCGTATAGCCAATAGCCGCAATGTGCCCGGTCGCCGCTCCGGTGTGCCCCCCATACACTTCAGCGGGCATATCATCCCTTTGGGGAATCTTTGCGGCCTCGCAGGGTCTGAGCATGGTCTCCCGGTAAAACTTCCCGTCAAAGAGCACCGGGCGGTATGTCACATAAGGGTCTTTCCAGTTGTAGACGCTGTGAAGGTAGGCCCGTCTTTTTTCAGCGCTCATTTTCCCCGGGGCAGATGCGTCCTCATCGTCCTGGTCCCGGTTGTACGTACCAAGGATGATCCCGTTTTTATCGGTGTCATGCGCACGCTTCCACAGCTCAAGAATGGTGCTTTGCCTCACAGATTCCTCCGTCACGCCCTGAAGATAGCGGTCGGCAAATACCCCGATATGTGCAGTAAGGAAGGCATCAAAAACCTGTGTCATGTCATTGAGGTCGCCGAGGGCATAAAAGTGCTCGCTCTGCCGGAGCTGCTGTGTCAGCCTGGCATTGATCCCATAGACATGGCTCCTGTCATAATGCGCTTTGAGCACATCAGTCAGTGCACAGACCATCCTTCCGCGTTCACCGAGCTGCCGTGAAGCAAATGAAGAAAGAACGTTCGCGTCGTATGCCCGCATTTCAAGGCGGCTGAACTTGCTCCCGCTGAGAAGACCAGCGCGGTTCAGTTTCTCCCATTGACCGTGCATGGTGCGGATGATCAGGTCCGGCATCGCCTGCTTCCCCCGCCGCGGGTTGGCCCTGCGGAGCACGAGCACACGGTTGTCCATAGCCGTGTCCATCTGCAGACACAGGGGGATCACGTCTGCGATTTCATAGCTGGCCCTCACGGCAAGGTCAATCGGCTCCCCCGAATACATGCACCTGCCCAATTGCAGGAAATACAGATATTCCGCATCACCCATTCCGTCCCTGTAATCCTTGAGCTGCGCATGAAGGTAAGCAGGGATTTTTTCCCCTGTCAGCTTCTCATAGTCCGCGTAAAGCTGCCTGAGCTGCTGGCAGCGCGAACGTGCTGACCTTACCTCTGTGCGCCTTCCTGCGTTGTCCTCCCTCATGTTCCGGATATAAATGCCCTGCGGGGGCCCGCCCATGATATGCGTAAGCTCTTTGAGGACACGGACCGCTGTCCAGACCCCGCGCTTCACGGCCGGGGAACAGGGCAGTCTGTCAATCTCATCATAATCCACATCCTGCCCTGTCCTGGGGGCCTGCAGTTTTTCGATGGCGTCCCGGAAGCCGTATTTTTTGCTGTAATAAGCTTTCATCAGGTTCTGGTTGCTCGACCTCATGACATCCATGATCGTGACAGGGTTCCCATTGCGGTCCCCTTTGATCCCGGCAAGCAGTTTTCGGCTCAGCCTCCCCCAGCCGCGGTAGTGCAGCTGAGAGAGTGCCGCAAGCTGCTCAGGCGTGAAGCGGTTCCCGTATTGCCGTATAAGCACCCGCTTGAAAATCTTCGGATCATGCAGGACCGTTGACCATCTGATGATCTGCTCCGCCTCGGCGTACAGCGGATCCGAGGGCGAAAGGGTCTGTCCGAAAATGTGCTCCATGTCCATCCGCGTGCCAAGGCCCGCATGGACCGTCCTGAGCGGGTTCCTTCCCCGGGTAAGGACAATCTGTTCCAGATCAGTGTGCTCCTCCAGCCATTTGCGTATAAGGCCCGGCGTCACGTGCCTGTAGCGGCAGAAGACATCCTGCACAAGGCCGCGCTTCCACGTCGGTCGGATGAGCTTGCCGTTGATCCTTATACGGTTGATCTCATCGAGCAGTTCAAACTCTTCGTAGAGAAGGGAGTGCTTGGGGAGCACCCGCTCGCCGGGAATAAAGCTGCAGCGGCGGGCAAGGCCCTCACCGTACGCTTCCGCCGTGCTTTCAAGATCGATGCGCTCTTCAAAATCCCAGGGCCTGATATGTCCCTCGCCCCCGGATTTGTACTTCAGCCAGGGCGTATAAGCTGCTCCCGGCTTCTGACAAAGGGGGCCGGCATAAAAAGGGACGCGGAAGCGCATCAGGGCCAGGATCTTCTCCCGGTTCTCCCTCAGGCTGGAATGGAAAGGGGCCTGCCGGTCAAGGATGGCTTCAAGGTCCCTCATCTGGGCCTGCACGGGAATCACCCGGTTCAGGTTAATGCGCTGGAGGGGAAGGAACCCGTTGGGGATCATGTTCCCCTTCTCATCAAACATGCGTCCCAGGAAAGCTCTGGCTTTTTCATCCGGACGGGCCTCCAGGACCCTGCGCAGTCCGCTGTAGAAGGCTTCCTGCGTGCACCTCACGAAATTTTTACCCTTATAGCGCGCCTCCCTGGCATGCGCCCCTGTGTAGGCCGCATAGCCCACGGGGTTCACATCACTGTGGAAAAAATAGCGGTAGGTCTCAGGGGCCGAACGCATCCACACCTTAAGTTCAAAAAGGTCCTGTCTGTGGACCTCCCAGCTCTCATCCATCTCCTGTGACACACTTTTCTTTTCAGATGCCTGAAGCGAGGACCGCCACAGAAAAACGGTCCGCAGATGATACAGCATATCCTGTTCCGCCTCTTCCAGCCCTGACCATTCCTGTGCAGGGCTGTCCGTGTCCAGGCACACTTCCCCGCTGTATGCGCTTCCCGGCACAAGTGTGTCAAGCTTCACTTTTCCTCCCTCAAGCAGGGTGTAGATCGCATTGACAGCATCCACGGCGGCAGCACCGGCGCGGAATATGCCTGTGAACCGCATCCGGTCCCCTCCGCTCCCCGAAAGGTCCTGCAGCGCCGCATGCACGGTTGCAGGGTCATCCATCAGGCCAAAAGCACAGGTGTCGTTGAGGTACTGCAGGCACGCAACAAGGGCATGCTCTGCCTCGCCGAGCGCCTCCGCCGGTTCATCTTCGTACAGAAAATGGCCCCTGTGCTTGAGAATATGCGCTATGGCAAGGTAAACATACCTCAGGTCCGCAGGGTGCTCCTCCTGTGTCAGCAGCCGGCGGATGCGGTAAATCGGAAAGTGCTGGCTCCCGGATGCGCCTGTACGCACAGGCGAGGGACAGTCTGTAAAAAGGTGCTCCGGAAGTGACATCATGCGGCCGGCGAGCGTCCTGTCCCCTCTGGCCCGGGCACTTTCATCCAGTCTGGCAAAAAAATCCGGATCGAGTGTGTCCATCTCCCCCTGCAGCAGGTCCTGCAGAGCGGACAGGCGCACCCTTCTCCTCGCCAGGCGCCTTCTTGCAAGGCGCTGCATGCGCCTTGCGCTGGCATCCTGCGCCTCGTCAAAGAGCGCAATTCCCCACAGATGGTGGTGCCTCCCGTGCCGGATCAGTCGTCCTTCGCCGTCGACAACGCTCCAGCCCACGCCATAGCGCCCTATGTCCAGACCTACCGAATACACATTTCCACCCCGCTTGCATATGTCTGTTTGCCATGCTATGATCCATGTGTGGAACCGTTGTCCGGTTTTCCACGTCTGGTTCGATCAAAGGATTGCCCTGATCGCAGAAATGCTGCCCGAAGGGGCAGGGCCGCCACGCAAGTGGCGGTTTTCAATTGTGTTCCATGCATCCCGCGTCCACAACAGGATGCCCGCTCAGCACCCGGCCATGATCTCCGGTCCATAACGGCAGCCCCCTGATTTTACTCAGTGCGGCTCCTCTGCGTACCTCACAGCTGGCCAGCATCATGAAGACGCAGAGCACATAGGAGCACTGGAAGCGTAAGAAGCTGCAGGAAAAGCAGCTGTATCATTCTTTTTTTTCTTTTTCTATTCTCCAGGAATCATATTTGTACCCCTTAAGGCTTGCATGTTACCAAATTTGATGGTATATTGTCAAGGCGTTGTAATCCGTTTCCGATTATTCACCTTATCACATGGACAGGAGGTTTCTCATGGATAATCTTACCAACCTGATCAAGGCAGAAATTCATCGTCAGTACGGGTCCGTTGCCAAGTTTTCCGCCGCCAGCGGGATCCCCTATGGCACCCTTGGCAATGCGCTGGCCAAGGGCGTAGGCGGTACAGCCTATGATACTGTCGTCAAGATCTGCAATATGCTGCATATTCAGCAGGCCCATGACAACGAGCTGATTCTTTTCAACAAGGATTTTCATGATATCTATCAGAAGCTGACTGAGCTTGATTCCATCGGTGTGCACACCGTGGTTTCCGTTCTCAATGTGGAACATATGCGCTGCACAAAAACCAGCGATCCCGAGGTCAAGGGCTTTAACGGCATAGGGTACCTGGTCAGCACTGCGGCCAATGACGAGAACCGCATCAGGAAGCTTGTCAAGAGCGTCAAGAAGAATGGATAAAGCCAGACGACTGGCATGGCACGTTCTGCGCACCAACGGGCTCACGTCCCCGACGCTTGAGAACCTTGTTTTTCTGATCTCATCCGAGGGCTATGAACTCATCGACTATGATGAGTCCAATCCAGATCTCCAGCTCCTGTTTGATGAGCTCCGTCTCACCGGGGATATTCTGCGCCAGAATGCGTTTCTCTACCGCAACGGCGACGTCAAACTGCTGTTTGTCCATGCCAGGCTTGATGCACAGGAAAAACGCTACGCCCTTGCCCACGAACTGGGACATATCATGTTCGGGCACCGCGGTGCTCACAGCAGTGTGAGCGAGGAGCATGAGGCGAATGAATTCGCCCACTACCTGCTCTATCCCCCTGCGGCGCTGCGCGCATGGATCGGTCTTGCATCGCACAAGGTTCCTGTCCTGATTACCCTTTTCGTGCTTACGTGCCTTACATCCCTGGCGGGTATCATGGTCGGGCGTTCTTACTCACCTTACTATGTCACAGGCGGCGGGTCACGTTACCACCTTGCCTCCTGTCCTGTCATCCGTGGCAAGACGAACCTGCACCACTTGAAGCAGGAAGAGCTTGAAAAGGGGATGTATTCTCCCTGCCGCATCTGCCTGCCAGATGAAGTGCCATAACGCGGCCAGGGTTCGCCGGAACAGGAAATATAACAGGGGTACCCCTGTAACCTGAATGCTGAGGAGTGAGGGCATGGAATGGTTCGATGTCTGCGATGAAAACGGCCAGCCTACCGGAGAGACCGTGAGCCGCGATACCGCCCACAGAGACGGGGTGCTGCACAGGACCGCGCACGTGTGGGTCACGCGCCCCCATAGCGGGAAATGGGAAGTCCTGCTCCAGAAACGGAGCCGGAACAAGGACTCTCACCCGGGGTGCTGGGACACCTCATCTGCCGGGCATATCCCTGCAGGTTCAGGACCTCTGCCTTCCGCCATCCGTGAGCTGAATGAAGAGCTGGGGATCCTTACCACTGCGGACAGGCTGGCTGAAATCGGCCGCTTCTGTGTCGACGATGTGGAATCTTTCCACGGAAAACCGTTCCACGACCACGAATATATCTTTGTCTACATCTTTCTGGACCAGGTGGACACAGACAGACTGGTCCTTCAGGAAAGTGAAGTCGAATCTGCAGCCTGGTTCGGTCTTGAGGAGTTATCACGGGCCGTCTCTCACAGCCAGAAAGATTTTTGTGTGCCCCCTGAGAGCCTGGTTCTACTCACGGAGTACCTCAGAACGCAGACATGCCCCCTATGAGCCTTCCCCACATTTTACAGCGGACCCGGTACCCGAAGGTACCGGGTCCCTTCTTCTGTCTCCTGTCCTGTCCCCTCCGGGGCCCCGGGTCAGACAACAGGATTCTCCAGTGTTCCAATTTTTTCAATGCGGCATCGCACACGGTCCCCCCGCTTCAGATAGCGCGGCACAGCCATGCCCAGGGCGACCCCTCCGGGCGTCCCGCTTGCCAGGACCGTTCCGGCCCTGAGCGTCATCCCCTGTGAAAGCTCCTCCAGTGCCTCATGAACAGTGCAGATCATGTTGGCGGTATTGCTCTTCTGCCGCACCTCGCCGTTCACCTCACAGACAATCTCAAGGTGCCCGGCGTCTCCGATCTCATCGGCCGTCACCAGGCAGGGACCCATGACCGAATAGCCATCCAGGCTCTTTCCCAGAAACCATTGTTTGTGCCGGAACTGCAGGTTCCTTGCGCTCACGTCATTGAACACACTGTAGCCGAACACCGGGTCCGGGTCCGTTGCTGCCTTATAGTTCCGGATGTCCCTGCCAAGAACCGCTGCCAGCTCTACTTCGTAGTCGAGACTGTCCACAAAATCGTACCAGGGGATCGGGTCGCCCGGTCCGGAAATCCTGTCCGCTGTTTTGGCAAAATATACCGTCGCCTCTTTGTGAGTAAAATCCTCCACGTGCGTTGTTTCATCAATATGTTCCCTGTAATTCAGCCCGAGACAGACAACAGCCTGCTGAGGATGGATAATGGGCGAAAGGATCCGGACACTGCCGGGATCAAATGAAGGCATGCCGCTGCGCTCTTCCGATAAAAAGGAGCGTATCTTTTCCATTGCCTGAGGGCTGCGGATCAGCGCGGGCAGGTCAGGGACATCTGCACCGGCGTCCCTGAGCAGGTAAAGTCTTCCCTGTTTCTCTACAGCAGGCGCCGCTGTCCCGTCCACCTGCTGGATCATATAAAGCTTCATATCAGAATGCCTCCCCGTTTTTCATCTGTGGATCACAGGACACAGTTTGCCACAAAAGTCCTGTATCCGCCAGTCTTTCCCGGAAAAAAACTCATCCCGATGAAAAAGCCGGCACGCTCTGTCAGGTGCGTGCCGGCTTTTTTCTGTGGGGACCCGTTCCCCTGTTCAATGGTCTTTTTCCTGTGCGGGCGCCTCATTGGCCAGCATCAGGTGCAGGATCTCCAGGTCCGTCTCTTTCATGCCTTCCCTTGCCAGTTCGCCCACAGCGCGGATGGTGTTCTCCACACCCTTGACCACGATCCCGTCCCCGCCGTAAAACTCTGCGTCATGCATCGACATCTGCATCCCAAGGAGCCCCGCCTCCACAGCCGAGGCAATCTTGGCCGCACATGAAGATTTTGCGCCATCGCAGATCATGCCTGAATTGATGGCCAGGGTGTTGACCACCGTGTGCGCCACTTCATGGTAGCCCCCGCCGTACAGATAGATGATCCCCGCGCCTGCACCGGCACCTGCGCTGGTTGCCCCGCAGTATGCCGATAAGGTGCCGATTCCGGACTTGAGATGGATCGCCACAAGATTGGCGAGCACAAGGGCACGGTAAAGCTTTTCTTCGGACGCTCCCATCTCCCTGGCATATATGATAACGGGCAGAGACGCCGTCAGCCCCTGGTTCCCGCTCCCGGAGTTGATAACCACCGGCATTTCGCAGCCGTTCATACGGGCATCCGATCCTGCTGCAGCATACGCCTTTGCCCGGTTCTGTACACCTGTGCCGTAGCTTCTGAGCAGGATCCGCCCGATGCCGGCGCCATACCTGCCGCTGAGTCCTTCCTCGGCGATGGCTGTGTTCAGCCGGATCTGCCGTGAAATGGTTTCTTTGACATCCTCCATGTTCACGCTGTCCGCGAAGGCAACAATGTCCTGAATGTTCATTTCTTCCCTTCCCGGCAGGGATCCGCCATCCTGTTCCTGATAAGGCTTCTCCAGAATTGTCTCCCCCCACAGGCGCAGGCTTACCACATTGGTATGGGTGCCGAGGATCCGCACATAGGCTGCGTCCGCCTCCACCTGGATATCAAAAGGATCCTTGCACTCAGACTGCCGGACCGTGACGTCAGCTTCCGCCATGTACTTGTCCAGCCTGCCCAGATCCTCTTCAGTGACTTCACTGAGGACCTCCAGTTCTTTGAAAGCGTCCCCGCACACGACCCCGGCACATACCGCTGTCTTCAGTCCTTTCCTTCCGCCTGTATGGGGGACAATAACGCTTTTGACATTTTTGATGATGTTCCCGCTCACGCTCAGGGTGATTTTATGCGGCAGCCTGCCCAGTGCCGTTCTGGCCAGCGCACCCGCATAGGCCACAGCAATTGGCTCAGTACACCCCATAGCCGGAACCAGCTCTTCCCTGAGGATCTGAAGATACATCGCATACTTTTCCTGTTCCATGCTCCTCTCTGCCCCCTTTATGCTTTTTCTCCGATTACAGTCATCTCTCTGGATACATGGTTCAGTAGCCGGCAGCCGCTGTCTGTCACTGTGA
The DNA here is from genome assembly GCA_946538615.1 of uncultured Clostridia bacterium. Taxonomy (GTDB): domain Bacteria; phylum Bacillota; class Clostridia; order Christensenellales; family Aristaeellaceae; genus UBA2943. The sequence continues at coordinate 3,174 of CAMNGW010000061.1, read as the reverse complement.
CAATATCCTCAATTCTTACTCCGAATTCACCGGGCAGATAAATGCCCGGCTCCACGGAAAAACACATGCCCGGCAGGAGCACTGCCGTCCTTGATGGCGTGTCGAAGGGCTCTTCGTGATAGTCGATCCCGATCCCATGGCTCGTACGGTGGGTGTAGAAGTCCCCGAACCCGGCCCGGCGGATGACGGAACATGCCGTTTCATGTATGTCCCTGAGCGTGATTCCGGGCCGGACCATCTCCCTCGCTTTCTCATTGGCGAGCCGGACCACCTCATACACTTCCCGCATTTTTTCGCTGGCGCTTCTGAAGAAAACGGTCCGGGTCATATCGCTGTAATAGCCATCAATCTGCATGCCCGTGTCTACCATGACCGGATCTCCGGCCTTGAGTTTCCTGCTGCCCGGGATATGGTGGACATCCGCCGTGCCCTCCCCTACAGCAACCATGGGATGGCCCGGGAATCTTCCCGCACCGGATTTTTCGAAATTTTCTGAGAACACGTCCCCAATGTCAAGTTCCGTCATCCCCTCTTCCAGACTGTCAAAGGAAAGACGGAAGACGTCATCTGTCACTTCACTCGCACGCGCCAGACGGGCGATCTCATCCGCATCCTTGATGCTTCTGGTCATTTCAACGCACCTGACAAAGGAAAAGTGTATATCGGGCCGCAGGACCTGCAGAGGAAGGAGAAAACGGCTTGCCATGCTCCCGTCCACGCCCGTCCCCTCTGCCTTCAGGACGGAGGCAAGCGTGTCCGGCGCACGGTCGGCATCCTCATACACAACCGTTTCCATGCCGGGCAGACGGACCACGGCCAGGGAATAGCATACGAGGGTGAGCTTTTCACTGATCACAAGGGCATTGAGCCTGTCGTGGGCCGGGACCGCGGTCCCGGTCAGATAGGTAAGGTTCTGCGGCGCTGTTACAATCAGCTGTCCGATCCCTTCCTTTTCCATGGCGCGCCGTACACGGCTGATTCTCTCCTGCAGCATACCCTGTCCCCTCTTTATCAAACGCATTCTCTTGTGATCCATCATAACAGTACGGCTGCCTCTTGTCCATGCCGGATTCTTGCAAAAAAGCGCATATTTTTGCCCATTCTGATCTTCTGTGTGCGGGCCAGTATGTGCACAGTTCTTCAGATATTCTGTGTGTTCCGGTTTCCAAAAGTACACTTTATGACAATTTTCTTATCCCTCCCAACAGAAAACTCTTGTCTCATTTCGTGCAATTTCGATGAATCATGTTTGAAAATGCACGTTTCCTGTTCATTTTTGCAATGCGGTCGCATAGATATGTATGTATAATAACGATAACACGATTGGCGCAGGTGAACAGAATGAAACATTTTAAGGCGTGGATTGATGCCCACAGGCAGGAGATCATAGATGATCTTTTTGCGATTGTACGTGTCCCCAGCATCTCCGATCCGACCTCCTCTGTCCGTCCCTTCGGCCAGCCCTGTCAGGACGCTTTGCAGTGCATGGCGGGACTCGGAAAAAAATACGGTATGGCCTATGAGGATTTTTCCCATACAGTTGGGCGTCTGCGCACGGTGGAGAACACCGGCGCCCCCACCATCGGGATCTGGTGCCATCTTGACGTCGTCCCCGTCCCCAACCCTGAGGAGTGGGTCTATCCGCCTTTTAAAGGCACCGAAGTCGAGGGGCGCTACCTCATTGGCCGCGGCATCCAGGACAACAAGATGCCGGCCATAGCTGTCATGCATGTTTTCCGGTACCTGCGCGAGGCCGGCTTCCCTCTCAGAAAAGACTGGTCGCTGTACCTTGGCACCAGCGAAGAAAACGGCATGGATGACGTACGGTGGTTCGTCAGCCACTGCACGTGCCCCGACCTCTCCCTTGTGCCGGATACCGGCTTTCCTGTCTGCACGGCCCAGCGCGGCGCACAGACCCTCCGCTATCACCTGCCGCTGCCCCTTGACGGGGACAGGATCGCGTTCCGCTGCGGTTCGAATATCTCTGTCACGCCGGAGCACGTCACCGCCACCTTTTTCAGCGGCAAAGTCCTCCGCACAGACGGGCACGGATTCCATATCATCCGCGCTGATGACGACAATGCCGTTCTGCACATGCTCACGGCCCTTGCCCAGGAGCTGCCGGTCCATGCCCGCGCCATCACTGCGCTGGAAAACCTCCTTAAAGATACAGGTTCCATGGGCATCGCTTATGAAGACGAACCTTCCGGCCCCGTTTACGCAAAGCCCACCCAGATCTGCTGGGAAAATGATGAGCTGCTCGTGGATGTCTACTCCGTCGTCCCGGTCACGGGCGATCCGGACGCGCTGCTCAGGAGCGCTCAGGCCGCCGCAGAAAGCGCCGGTGCCCGCTGTACGCGCTACAGCATGCGCCCTCCCTGCTTTTTCCCCGAGGACCATCCCCTTGTGCAGGTCCTCACGGATGTCTATAACGAGGTGACAGGCAGTCAGGCCGAACCCTTCATCATGACCGGCGGGAACTACGCCTCGCTCCTGCCCAATGCCCTCGGCTATGGTCCCGGCATGCCGGGAAGGGAGTTCCCGGAACATATCTTCCCCCAGGGACACGGTGACTTCCATCAGTGCGATGAAAGCGAAGACTGGGAGCACATTGTCAAATTTATGCAGGTCTATGCTGCAGCTGTATGTAAGCTTGACAGCATGGACCCGGAACAGGACTGATAAGGCATGGCGGAACACAGCGTTTATTACAGACATTTTGAACTTCCTGCCAATTTTCCTGTCATCGGCCTTGTGGGGGATGCCTGGCACAGTGAATACACCGAAACCTTCCGGCTCCATTTTCACAACTGTCTGGAAATCGGGTACATGTATGAAGGAGAAGCTTCTTACTACCTGCGTGAGCGTGTGCTTCCTCTGAAAGCGCCGTGCATCACCATTGCCCCGCCCAATGCGCCGCATATCATGGTGCCCACGGAGGGCTCGGTCTGCGGATGGAAATGGCTCTACACAGACCCGATCCGCCTGCTGCCCCACATGGCTCCCCAAAAAGCCGCGGAGCTTGGCATGTACCAGTACAGGATGCAGGGACAGGAGTGCGTCCTCCCCCAGGAAGAGTTCCCTGAGTTCTACGACCTCATTGGTCTGGCCTCCCGTCTCATGGAACGTGCCGAGGGGGACTGGCAGGGCGCCGTGCGCGAGATCCTGCACGCT
>CAMNGW010000060.1 GCA_946538615.1 uncultured Clostridia bacterium | reverse complement strand
GAGTTCGGTAAAACTGTCCAGTTTTTCTCCTGCCTTGTTCCGTGCCCTTGCCCTGTGATAGGAAGCACCATAAATATCAGTGTCGGAGACAAGCACAGTGCCGGCTTCGCGCCACAGGAACCCGCGTGAGACAGTCAGAGGGACCACGGTGACGCCGGAGGGTACAATATCCTCACTGTCTTCAGAGTAAGAGGACTTCACGCCGAGCTCTCCGAGGGAAGATACAAGCCGCTTGCCGCGGGCACTTCCGCCGGAAAGAAGTATGACAGTATATTTGTCATTGAGCCACTTGAGGATATCATTCGCCAGGGTGCGGATATTGGAATTGTACCCGGTGAGGGGGATCATCTCCATCCGCACAATATGATCGGGCCGCAGACCGCCAAGCCCGCGCGTGAGGTCGGAGAGGATCAGACGCCTGAAACCGGAAAACTCGTCAGTGACTTCATCCCATGTCCGGAACAGTGCGCTCTGGGCTTCAACAGCTTCGCCGCGTTCAGTGGCTGTTTTCAGGCTCTCAGTAAATCCGGTGAGACGTTCTTTGCAGCGTTCCCTGAGATGATCGGGTTCACAGAGAATGATGAGGTCCGGCCGGAACCAGTCAGTGATAAAGTAGGTTTTAAGAAGGATAATAGGCGTCCATGCGCGGATCCGCCTAAAAGGAATGCCCTGTTCAATAAGGTCTGCATCAGCCAGAAGCGCCGTTTTCCTGCGTTCCAGTTCTGTTTCCTGTGTGACGGACCAGTTCTTGGCCCCGATACGGGGTGCGACTTCCTGATCGTAAAAATCGGGGAGGGCGTCATCGTCATCCGGAAGGGGAGGAAGGTCAGAAAAGATGGCGGGCTCCGGAGTGGTTTCTGTATCCGGTTGTGCATGCATCGAGCCCAGTGCGGCCCGCATGCGGGAAGCAGCATCTTCCGCTGCCTGAGGGTCCAGAAGAATCTCGCATGCAGGGGAGATGGTGCAGCTGTCTTTTTTCTCAAGGCTGCGCTGGGTCAGTGGGTCAAAGGTACGAACGGAATCAATGAGATCGTCAAAAAATTCGATCCGGTAGCCAGTCATGCTTGCCGGAGGATAAACATCAAGGACGGATCCCCTCAGGGCACACTGACTTTTGCCTTCGACAAGCTCGACCCTTTCGTATCCCAGCCGGATCAGGCGCGATATCAGTTCCTGGGGTGCGCAGCGGTCATCTGTGGCGAGATGGATAATGCTTTTTTTGAAGAGCTCAGGATCACCCATGCGCTGTATGACGGCATCCATGGATGTTGTCAGGACAGCAGGGGCGATGTCTGTACAAAGATGGGTCAGAGTTTCCAGCCTGCGCCAGGCTGTTTCATGACTGGAGACGCCCCGCGTCAGATCAATTTCGCCCCCAGGCAGACATGCAGAGGGCGTTCCGGTATATTGTGCCACATCATCAGCACTTTTTCCTGCTTTCAGATCGTTTTGCGTGACCAGCAGGATACGTATGCCTTTTCCTGCAAGGTAGGAAGCGACAAAAGCGGCCTGTCCATCAGGAAGGCCGGTAAGAGCTGTTACAGTATGCTGGGCAAGGGCATCCTCCAGCTGATCAAGAGATGGTGCAGAGAAGGCCTTAAAAATAGGATGGATCATGGAATTCCTTTCTTGCTAACAGGACTAAGAAATTGTCATGGATTGCGGTTGGCTGACTGCATGGCGTGTTCAATGCCCGAATGAACAAAATCCAAGGCGCATTCGCAAGCTCTGTCAAAAGCGAGCTGAAGGCACTCAAGTTCTTCCCTCGAAAGGGGTTTGCCAAGGACCCAGTCAATGATGTCCCATCCTTCCGGCTGTTTGCCGATTCCGATCCGCAGACGGGGAAAAGCGCCCGATGGAATATGGGCGAGGACTGAACGCATACCGTTGTGCGTGCCGCTGCTGCCGGATTTGCGCAGGCGCAATTGCCCAGTCGGAAGATCAACATCATCATAAATAACAAGTATATGGTCAAGAGGGCACTTGTACCAGTGAATCAGCTCGGATACGCTCTCGCCGGACAGGTTCATAAAAGTCTGGGGCTGGCATAATACCAGCCTCTGCTGTCCTGTATGTATTTCTGCAACCTTTGCCTGACAGTGATTTTTGACAAGGGGAGCGTTGAGCTTCTGGCTGAGGCGGTCAATGACTTCAAAACCGCAGTTATGCCGTGTGCCTCTATAATTAAGACCTGGATTTCCCAGGCCTATAAGAAGAAATGTTTCTTTTTCCATAAGTGAATTGCCTTAACAAAAATGAATCGTCTGAAGAATATTCCGGCGCGGATCAGCTGTGCAGCCAGGCTGAAGGTGTTACTGTGGCAGAATCTGCATCACTGTCGGAATGATTGATATCAAGCACCATCAGGGACTTATAATCTGAAATGCGTTTATGGGAGGGGGATTTGGTTTCCATGACAAAAGCCTTGCCCACTACGTTCACATTGAACTCACGCATCAGATCTTCCATGCCTTTTGCTGTTCCCCCGCCTTTGAGAAAATCATCGACGACAAGACAGCTCTGCCCCTCCTGAACGGCCCGCCTTGACAGAGACATTGTCTGAATGGAGCCGGAAGAGCCTGAGACATAATTGATATTTACAGCTGAGCCTTCATAAACCTTGGAGGAATGGCGCGCGATCACCAGCGGTACACCCAGGGCCCCGGCTGTTGTCAGAGCGACAGGGATGCCTTTTGTTTCCATGGTAAGGACAAAATCGGGACGTACGCTGTAGTATTCTGTAGCGATGATCTGGCCCATCCAGCGGGTAATCTCGGGATGGGAAAGGATATCGCTCAGATAAAGGAACCCGCCGGGAAGAATACGGTCGGTCCCGCTCAGGGACGCTGCCAGATTTCCGATATAGCGGGCAGCCTGGTCACGGTTGATGGTGGCACGGTACATGACGCCGCCGGCAGCACCGGTAACAGTGTGAATCTCTCCCAATCCAAACGTTTCAACAACCGAACGGAGGATGTCTATATCCTCGCTCATGGTGGACTTGGCTGTCTGGAAGCGATCACAAAAAGAAGAAAGGGTGAAAAGCTGGTTGGGGGAGTCTGAGAGTATCTTCATCATGGCACTTATGCGTTCGTTACGACGGAATTTATCCAAATCTGATCGCTCCTATCTGCCGGTTTTCAGGGCCGACCAGCGCATTGTAACACAAAAATGCGAATAATCAAACAGAAAAAATAAAAAATGTTCGGGATTAAAATGGCTTCCCGGATGATTTGTCAAATTCCGTGTTCGAGAAGGGCTAAAATGCCAGCATGAAGACTTTCTTTGTTATTTTCCCATGTTTTTCCCCAGTGAAGGGCAAGCTTTTCGTCTGAAAGACTGAGGATCAGGGTAAAAGCGGGATTGTCATGCTGGTCGGACAGATAGAGCGTCCAGTCGTTCCTGCCGGTTTTTGTGAGGACAGCATCCTCGGAACTCAGATTCTGTACCCGGTCTTCCACATAATTCTCTGAGAGGACAGAAGTGATCAGACCATAAATTTCAGGTGCTGAGCGTGCCCACCTTTCAGACAGACAGGAGAGATGATGGTCCACCAGCATGTGCATATCTAGGAGTATGGCTTCTTTTTCCAGCAGCTGGAGGCAAAGGCACAGACTGCCATCCGGAAGGGCACTCTCTTTGGCTGGCATCTGCTGTTCGTTTCTGAAGCGGGACTTATAAGCAGGGGCAGTTTCCGTGATCCTGCTCCTTGATGACATAGGGAGAATCCGGGAAAACTGTTCAAGCGTGTAACGGCCAGAAGGCGTGATCCGGTAGAGCAGGCCATAGGGGTGGCGGCGGACTGCGACATAGCCGTCTGACAGTAATTCTGACAGGTTCAGCTGCAGGGAAAAATAATTCATGAGACCAAGGTCAGTCACATAGATCAGCAGCTGATCATCACTGGCTTGGCCGAGCAATGCCAACGCATGAAGAAGCACAAGTCGGTTTTCGGAATCAGGAATTTGTCTCTCCATGGGCGCACATCTTCCTTCCATATGTCAAAAAACCTCCCATCTGCAAGCATGGGAGGAAAGAACCTACATCAAGTTTAAACGATAAAAGGCTTGATATCTTCCATCAGAGCGTCCAGTTTTTTTGCATCAATACGGTTGTCCTCATCCACTTCAAGGGTGATGGGACGTGACAGGTCAAGGGAAAAGATCCCGAGGATGGACTTGGCATCCACCACGTGCCTGCCTGCACGCAAATCCATATCAAAGTCATATTTATTGACGGTATTGACAAAAGTCTTGACATTTTCGGCCAGACTGAGCTTGATTTCCACTTTCTTCAATGAAAAAACCTCCTTCAGGGGTGCAAGGATATGCCATCGGCGTGATCATTATAGAGAAATAAAAGAGACTTGTAAAGACAGAACAGGGAAAAATCAGAATGCATGAAGAATGCGGCAGGCGTTTGCAGGAAACCAGAATAAAAAGTGCGAATATTAAACCATTATCTGATGAAATAAAACGGATGGAGTTGAAGCTTATGGTGGACCTGAACCGGATCGCAACTGAACAGAGGAACCAGGACACCCTGGATATCGACCGTGTGTCTACGCTGGACATGGTCAGGGAGATCAACCGCGAAGATGCAAAGATAGCGGGAGCAGTCGAACTGGTCCTGCCTCAGATCGCTGAGGCGATTGACAGGACAGCCCAGCGCCTTGCAAGAGGCGGCAGGCTGATATATGTGGGAGCAGGGACGTCTGGCAGATTGGGAATACTGGACGCATCCGAATGCCCTCCGACCTATTCCGCCCCTCCGGAGATGGTACAGGGGCTCATAGCGGGAGGTTATCCCGCGATTTTCAAAGCCGTTGAGGGTGCGGAGGACAGCAGGGAACTCGGACGCGAGGACCTCATCCGTCTGAACCTTTGTGCAGATGATGTGGTGGGTGGGCTCGCGGCGAGCGGGAGAACGCCCTATGTGATCGGTGCATTGACGTATGCAAAGGAAATCGGGGCACTGACGCTTGGGATTACCTGCTGTGCCGGTTCAGAGATAGATACGCTCAGTGATATTGGCATTGCTCCCATGCCGGGGCCTGAAGCGATTACCGGGAGCACACGGATGAAGAGCGGGACCGCTCAGAAGATGGTATTGAACATGCTTTCCACAGGTGTCATGGTACGTCTTGGAAAAGTGTATTCCAATCTCATGGTTGATGTGCAGCCGTCCAACGAGAAACTCGTGCAGCGCTGCATCCGCATTGTCCGGGAGGCTACACATGCTGACGAGGCACGTGCCCGCGAAGCTCTGGAAAAAAGCGGGTACCACTGCAAGACAGCTATTGTCATGATCGAATTGGACTGTGATGCCCAGCAGGCAAGGGATGCCCTTGAACGTGCAGGCGGACGCGTGTCCCTTGCACTTGGAAAGAACTGAAATAAAGGACACGGGGTACGTGTCCTTTTTGTATGTCAAGCGATAACCATGACGTGCGGGTCAAATTGTTTGTCATGCAGTCTGTCCATCAGCGCATCAGGCGCTCCGGGATCTGTGCGCCACAGGGTATAAGCATATTCACCAAAACCGGACAGGTCCATTTTAAAGTTTGTTTCCCAGTTGTTGTTCATCACCCATGAACAGATGTCCCGACGGTTGTTTTTTTCCTGGCCGTCACACAGTACAATCGGGTGATGGCGCATTTCTCCCATATACAGAAGGGGTGCGTCCCTGCACGCGATAAGGTAAGCTGCCTTTTCTGAGCAGTATGCCAGGCCGTCTTCAGAAAGATAGAATTCCATGCAAGTGCCGGGGATCTGATCAACCCCGGGGCGGAAGGCTTCGGTTCCTTTGCGCAGGAAAAGTTCAACGCCCGGCAGGTTCAGGGTCAGAGGAAGGAAAATGCTCTCAATATCTGAAGAAAGGGTTTTAGCGGTACGCAGCCGGAAATCAATGCGCGGGATGGACCTGTACAGCCTTAAGATGACATCTGTATGCTCTGTTCCCGGAAGCGAATAATCCAGACGGATCTCTGTAAAAACGTCCCCACGCTCAAGACATGTCACCTTTTCGAGCCTTCCGGTGTGCAGTGTGGCGTCCTGACCGCGGATGTTTCTACCCATGACTCTCCGGGCATCATTCATATCCGGGGCAGGAGTAACTTCATACAGCGGGGTAAAGAGAGGGGCCGGGCCCTTCCCGCACAGGTTCTGTCCGGTTTTTTTGTCAATCAGTGCTGTAATCCCCTGATGGATACTGTAACATAACCGGAAATCTGCTGTTTCCACTTCATAGGGAAGACGATAGGTGTCAGGGTCATACTGACTGACGATATCAGCAATTCGCTCAGCACCGACATAGCATTTGCGGCTGTTGAGAATCTGCTGCTTTGCAGGCAGTTCCTGAAAATGGTACTCTTTTTCCTCGTGCGGGAGGAAAGAATCGGTAAAAGTGATTTTGTGTCCCCGGGGGTGGCGGGACACCTGGCAGGTGATGGCCTTGCCGTCACGCCCTGTTACCATGGCGTTCTGAATATGGGGGCTTTCCAGATAAAACTCTACGACATGTTCCCCTGGACATGAATCAGCTGAGATGGCGCGGATGTCCCCTGTGGTATGGTAATAACGGAGCATGTCCCCATGGGCAATCGAGATCCGGTTGAGCATGCGAGAAGCGGCCTCGTGTGCCTTGGAAGCATAGCTTGTTTTGCGGATGTCGAGGTTGAGGACCATGGTATCGTATGGATTTGTAATGGTTGAAGAGTGGCCCCATGTGTGTTCAGCATAGAGGAAAAGATTGTCTTCAGCCATCTGCCTGAGCGCGGGGTCCATCTGCCTGCCTTCCGGGTCGAGCCGTTCGCAGAGATGGTAAAGCCTGCGCGCTTCCAGATAATGCTTGACGGCATAGGGTGTACTGCCAGCCCCGTTGGCCCACCAGTCTGTCCAGTCGCCTCTGTAGACTGGTGCCTGACTGAGTGAGGGGGAAATTGCTTCATAAAGCTCCTGCAGCGATACCATCTTCAGCTGGATATCCGGATAGCGTTCCTGGCAGGCACGGAGCGTATGGAGGATATCAGGTGAGGGAGGTGCGTTATCGGAAAAGACACCGGACACGCTGATGGGAATAAAGTCATAGGGGTACCCTTCTCTTACGCACAGGTCAAGGTAGTCAGACAGCCTTCTGTGAAGCTCGTCAGCGGCGTCCCCATAGCATTCCGTTTTTCCTATATGGTTTTCCATCATAAAGTTGGAACCGCGTGAGGGCTGCATGCCAAGCACGTTACCCAGATGATAGTGTTCACCGTTCCACACAAGAAGGCGCTGGCCCTTTTTATTCTCCCAGAAGAAAGCAGTCTGATTCTGGAATATGGGGTACATGCCGTGGTGGCAATGGACATTGGCATAGAGAAATTCAACACCGTTGTCAAGCATGGCGTCCCGGTATCCCATGGACAGGCCGTTGATGTCCGCCATCATGGCAGTTTTAAGAGGAAGGAGATGCCGGAGGGTGGATAGTCTTCTGGCATAGATCTGTGTGTCTACCAGATCATTGAAATTCAGATAATTGGCGGAAATACCGATTTGTCCTTTTCTGGCATAAGACAGGAAAGCCTCTTTTTCTTCATCAGAAGCTTCCCGGAGAAAAGCCTCAACACAAAACAGTGTTTCGCAGTTCCAGCGGAAAGATGCCAGTTCAGGGTCGTGCATCATTCTGACAACAGACCTGATGTAATCAATATGGGTATCAATCACACGTTCCTGAAGATCGGTGTAACCGATATCGGTATGGGCATGATGGACAACGTAGACAGTATGGATCTGGTGTGCCATGGGCCTGCCTCCTGCTCTGTTTATAATCGAATCACCATAGCACAAGAATAGAGGAAGAAAGCCCGGAATGCAAGACTTACAATTTTTGCATGGCCTCTGCAAATGCTGTCTGGTAGGCGGTCTGCTCTGTCAAAAACTCGGTGCGGTGACGGCCGATTTCTTCTGCTCCCAGAATCCGGGAGGAAACCCAGGTCAGCTGGGAAGCAGCTTTATGTGTTTTGATGACGGTCTGCGTGAAACATGGTCCTACCCTGAGCAGGGAGAGCGCTTCGCCGGGGGAGAGCAGACCGCTGGTCAGGATCCCCCATGTGTCAAAGAGCGTATCATTGGCAATAGGGCCGGTAATCATATCCGAGGGAAGCGTGTCCTTCTGGCTGTGCCTGTTGGAAAAAATATAACCGTACCAGGCTTCGTCCTGTTCAAAGACGTGTTCGGTCAGACCGCTGTCTTCAAGGATATACGTGTTCAGATAGGTATAGCTGCCTTTGCGTTCTGTTGCCCAGCGCAAAGAGAATGCTTCATCTGTGGAGAGGTAGAATCCCTGACCGAAATCAGCATTTTTCCTTCCTACCGTGAGGTCCGGCTGGCGGATTTCTGCAAAGCCAAGATGATAAAGCGTACGTTTCATAAGGCACCTCCTGCGTGAAAATATCATACATAAAGAAATAAAGAATGCAAGTGGTAAATGGCACAAAGACATATACAATACAGTTTTCTTATGAAAAACTGAAGTTTGCATACGCGGGGACAGTGCTGTGCCTGTTTACTGAGAAAGAAACTTCAGCGAGGGAATTGTCAGAAAGATGGAAGCATGTTATAAATGGGAATGGCTGCATTTCTGGTGCCTGAAATAGAAATATGGGCGGCCCATGGTGTCATTTTCATAAAAATGCAGCGGCTGCCGGAAAAAGGACCAGCCCCACTGTGACTGTCCAGGAATTGCAGCTGAGCTGACGTGTCACCAGAAAGAATGAACGGTGGCGACAATGGGGCTCTGGTCTGCCGCCGTGCGGCCGAATACGCTGTAAAAAGGGAAAATTGTCAGGATCATACAGAAATGGAAAGCAGGGGGGATGAACAGTATGGATTGGTTAACAGAAGCCACAGCAGGGACTGTGGAGCAATTGCGGTCGCTGGGAAGGGACAAATTGGCCGGAATGTATGTTTCCTGCTTCAGGAGCACATGGGACACCACACTCAAACGCGACGGGAAAGGGGTGTTCCTGATTACGGGGGACATTCCTGCCATGTGGCTGAGGGACTCTTCGGCACAGGTCTATCATTATCTTCCGTATGCCCTGGCATATCCTGAAGTCAGGGAAACCATACTTGGGCTCATCAGGCGGCAGTGCTACTATGTGCAGCTTGATCCGTATGCCAATGCGTATAACCAGACGGGAAATGGCAGACACGGCTACCATGACAGGACCAGCTGGCGGCCTGAGGCTGAACCTTATATCTGGGAAAGAAAGTATGAAATCGATTCTCTGTGCTACCCTGTCCGTTTAACCTATGCCTTCTGGAAAACAACCGGTGAGACAGCATGGAGCGATGAAAGTTTTCGCAAGACGATGCAGACGATCCTCTCCGTGTTTGAGACAGAGCAGCACCATGAGTCTTCTCCCTATTATTTTGAACGCAGCGACTGCCCTCCCTCGGATACCCTGCAGCAGGGTGGGAAAGGGACACCTGTAGGCTATACCGGGATGACGTGGTCCGGCTTCCGTCCAAGTGATGACGCGTGCAGATACGGTTACCTTGTCCCATCCAACCTGTTTGCCCTCAGAACACTGGAGCAGATCCGCGAGATGGCTGTCTTTATGAAAGATGGGGACATGGCAAACAGGGCAGGCAAGCTCAGAGCAGAGATTCAGACAGGAATTGAAACATTTGCGGTTGTGGAGCATCCCCAATTCGGGAAAGTATACGCCTATGAAGTGGACGGACTGGGACATTGCCATTTCATGGATGATGCCAATGTGCCAAGCCTGCTGAGCCTGCCTTATCTGTCCGCAGTGAAGGCTGACGATGAGATCTACCAGAATACACGGCGGCTTGTTCTGAGCCGTGAGAATCCATATTATTATGAAGGAACCCGGGCAAAAGGAATCGGGAGCCCCCATACACCGGTGGATTATATCTGGCCAATTGCCCTGTGCATGCAGGGTCTGACGTCCAGGGACGGCGAGGAGATCCGCGGACTGCTCAGCACACTCGAAAGCATTGATGCAGGAACGGGGCTTATGCATGAAGGTGTGCATAAAGATGATCCGCAGCAGTACACTCGCGCCTGGTTTGCATGGGCAAACTCGCTTTTCAGTGAGTTTGTGGAATACGCATTGCCTTTTCTTACATAAAAGGCACCGGACGCCTGTTCAGAAGCCGTCCTGCATTTCAAGGGAAGAATGGGGCAGGCAGGGCCTGAGAAGCAAAGAAGTTGAAACAGACAATAAGACAGCCCGGACACTTGATGGGAACATGGTGCCTGATTCAGAGCACCACGGGGACTTATCCTGAAATATGCACCGGCACAGAGAGATACGCAACAGGCTATCCACGTGATAGTGGGTAGCTTTTTTGCTGTGTAAAAAAATGTATATATATCTGCAATTGCACAATCTGGAAAATATTGAAAAAGAATTGACAAGAAAGAGAAAACTCTTTAGAATAAACTCAGAACAACCCAAATCAATTTGGGAAATCACAAAGTAAAAGATTGAAGGCAGGGAACCATGCGGCAGATAACGACTTTCTTTCTGGTATTGCTTCTTACAGTAACGGCTGCTTGTGCTGAGGGCACAGGGGAGGTGGAAATCACATTGCCACGCTTTCAGAGCGTTTCTGTGCACGATCCTTCGGTGATACAGTCAGAGGATGGGACATTCTACATTTTCGGGAGCCACATGGCAGCAGCCAAAAGTACGGACCTGATTAACTGGACCATGATTTCCCGTGACGCACAAAGTGGGTGCACGCTTGTTGAAAACGTTCAGACGGAAATGCATGAAGCACTGACATGGGCAAAGACCAATACATTCTGGGCGCCTGATGTGGTACGTCTCGAAGATGGCAGATATGCCATGTACTACTGCACGTGCGAGGGATCAAGTCCTCTGTCGGCTCTTGGGCTGGCCATTGCGGACCATATTGAAGGACCTTATGTGAACCAGGGGATCATCCTTAAAAGCGGGATGAGCGGCTATAACGCTACCTATTATCCAAATGTTGTGGACCCGTGCACGTTCTACGACAAGGAAGGCCGCATGTGGATGGTTTACGGAAGTTATTCCGGCGGGATTTTCATCCTGGAAATGGACAAAGCAACCGGTTTCCCTCTCGAAGGTCAGAATTATGGCAAAAAGCTGCTGGGTAAGAACCATGCACGCATAGAGGGGCCATATATTCTCTACAGCCCGGATACAGATTATTATTACCTCTTTCTTTCATTTGGCGGTCTTGACAGTAATGGCGGCTATAACATCAGAGTGTGCCGCTCCAGGAACCCTGATGGGCCTTATGAAGATTCTATGGGCCAGGATATGATCCAGTGCGGCGGAGCTGCCGGGACATTTTTCCACGATGTGGATTATGAGGGCTACGGAGTCAAACTGATGGGAGGGTACCGCTTCCAGGCCCTGGACAGTGACACAAACAGGATCAGCCTTGGCTACCGGTCCCCGGGACATAACAGTGCATGGTACAACCAGGAGACTGGACAGTATTTTCTGATTTTCCATACCCGTTTTGCAGGAAGCGGGGAGAGCTTTTCGGATCGTGTCCACCAGATGTTCATCAATGAGGACGGATGGCCGGTGGTGTCTCCGCTGCGTTATGCAGGCGAGGGAAAAGAACAGGTGGAGGAGGACGCCATGAGCGGCCTGTATAAAGTACTTTTCCACCAGCATGATATCAACAGCACAGAACATGAGTCTGTACTGGCAACCCTTAAGAAGGACGGAACTGTCTCAGGAAGTGTCAGCGGGACATGGCACGCTGAGGGAAACTGTGTTGAGCTTACACTGTCCAGTGGAATATATAAAGGCGTATTTACCCGTGCTGCAGATGGTGCACAAAGCGCAATGGTGACCTGCTTTACAGCTCTTAATGAAGCAGGGGAGGCTGTTTGGGGAATCCGGGCAGAAGATGAATAAAAAGGGGGATTGCGAGAATTGAAACATTTGCTGATGACAGTGGCCGCCTGCTTGCTGATGCTGGCGGTCGCGGGCAGTGCATGTGCCGAAAGTGAGACGTGGATGGTTTTCTCCAGCCGCACGGAAGCATTGTACACTGAGGCCGTGACAAAATATACCTTGCCGGTATATGAAGGGGAGAACCTGGTCTTTCCTTCAGAGATGAAACTGAGCGTAGGTGAACGCGGCGAGGTGGAAGTATCAGTTCCGGATGACGGACAGTATGAAATCTGGCTGACGTACCGCAACATGGGCAAGTCCACACTGCCTACGGAGATGACGGTCAGTCTGGATGGAAAGCTTCCTTTCTATGAACTTCGCCGTGTGAAACTCAACAGCCTCTGGCTGGATGACGGTCAGGTTCCCAAGGACCGCTACGGGAACGAAATTGCCCCAACCCCATACGCCGCCGACATTGAGCTGACAAATGCAGTCAATGATTCGACGGGCCGGAGCGATGAACCGTTCCTTCTGGAATTTACAAAAGGCACACATACCCTGGCATTCGAGGTTCAGGACGGTGGGATGGAGCTTTCCCGTGTGGAGCTCCGGGCACCTGTAAAAGTACCTGCCTATGAGGGACAGGCTCCTGACGGTGACGGAATCATTGTGATTGAAGGAGAGCATATTGCCAGCCGGAGCAAATCCAGCATACGGGCGGCGGGAGAGTTCAATGCTGTGCTGACGCCCTACAGTGTGGACAAACGGGTGCTGAATTTTCTGGATGGCGCATCCTTTGACACGGCAGGGGACACAGTTTCTTATACCTTTCAGGTCCAAAAGGCCGGCTGGTACATGATGGACCTTCATTACCGGCAGAACGCCAAGACAGATTTCCCGGTATTTCTTGATGTGCTCATTGATGGCGGACTTCCATCTGTAGCGGCAAGAAAGATTCCTGTGGACTATTCGACAGGCTTTACAGATGCCACGCTCCAGTATGGCGATATGCCGGAAACTTTCTATCTGTCAGAAGGGGAGCATACCCTGTCCCTCTCCATCAATGCACAGTACCTCACGCCGGTCTATGAGATGATCGACAGGGTGCTGGGTGAAATCAACGGTCTCTCCCTTGAGGTGGTCAGGCTCTCGGGGGGCATAACGGACAAATACAGGAATTATGACCTGCTGACGTATATTCCCAACCTTGTGGAGATCCTCACGGGATGGGCTGATGACTGCAAGGAAATGGTGGATTATACCAAAGGTCTGTCCCTGTCGGGCAACAGCTCGGCGTTTGCTTCCCTGACATTGTGCGAGGACCAGCTCAGGCGTCTTGCTGAAAAGCCGGAGGACCTGCCAAGGCGCCTTTCGGAGCTTTCAACAGGCTCAAACTCAGCATCGCGCATGCTGGCACAGCAGCTCCAGGACATGGCCAACCACGATCTGTCAATTGACCAGATTATCTTCTACCAGACCAGTGCGCAGCTTCCTGCCCGGGCTTCTTTCATGGAGAGTGCCGGAAGGAGCGTACAGCGCTTTGCCACTTCTTTTGCCAGCCAGGATTACGCAGCCGGCACAGGCAAAAAAGGCCATCTGCAGGTCTGGATGGGAAGGAGCCGCCAGTATGTTGAGCTCGTGCAGAATATGATCGACACGCGCTTTACGCCACAGACCGGAATTGAAGTGGACATTTCCCTGATGCCGGATGCGAACAAACTGGTTCTGGCCAATGCGGCAGGCACGGCACCTGATGTGGTGCTTTCGCTGCAGTATGTGGTTCCCAGTTACCTCAATATCCGCGGCGCCCTGTATGACCTGACACAGTTTGAAGATTTCGGTGAGGTGGCACAGCGCTTCTCTCCTGGACTTTTCATACCGTATACGCTCGGCGACGGTATCTATGCTATGCCTGAGACCGTCAATTTCTGGGTCATGTTCTACAGAAAAGATATTCTTCAGGCCCTGGATATCAGCATTCCCGATTCCATGGACGAAGTGAAGCTGATTCTTCCGGAACTGCAGCGCAGGAATATGAATTTCTATTTTCCCACTGCAGGTATGGCGGGTATGAAGGTCTTTCCCGGCACACTTCCCCTGATTCTTCAGTCCGGTGGGTCCATCTATGCGGAAACCATCGGTGATACCACCCTTGACAGCGATGCCAGCCTTAAAGGATTCAGGGAAATGACGGACCTGTTCACCATTTATAACATGCCTACCGATGTGCCTTCACCGGGCTTTTATCAGCAGTTCAGGGACGGCACGCTGCCCATCGGCATTGCCGATCTGGCAACGTATAACCTGCTGCTCAACGCGGCACCGGAACTGGACGGACTATGGGACATTGCCCTGTATCCGGGGCTGGCCCAGGAGGACGGGTCAGTTGCGAGGTGGACAACGGGCGGAGCTGAAACCATGGCGATCCTTTCCCAGACAAAGATGCCCCAGGAGGCATGGACCTTCCTGAAGTGGTGGTCATCCGATGAGGTCCAGAGCGATTTCGGCTCCCTTCTCCAATCCACTTATGGCAGCGAGTATATCTGGCCCACAGCCAACTCCAATGCGTTCTCCTCTTTGCCCATCAAGAGCGCGCACAAGCAGGTGATCATGGAGCAGATGAAATGGATGACTGAGGCTCCATGGGTCCTTGGAACATATATGCTTGAACGCGAACTGTCCAATGCCTTCATTTCTGTGGCTGTCGATGGCATGGATGCAAGGCGCGCACTTGATACGGCTGTCAAAAGGATCAACCGGGA
The DNA here is from genome assembly GCA_946538615.1 of uncultured Clostridia bacterium. Taxonomy (GTDB): domain Bacteria; phylum Bacillota; class Clostridia; order Christensenellales; family Aristaeellaceae; genus UBA2943. The sequence continues at coordinate 924 of CAMNGW010000060.1, read as the reverse complement.
AACTCACCGCAAGCTGGAAGAATTCGGATATTACAGGAACGGTGAAATGCTCAAGCCATTCCTCACGCCAACCGTCGACGTTGTCAAAGGATACATTGATGCCTGGAATGCCAGAGGAAAGGAGGCGGGTGACAAGTGAGAACAAAGAAAAGCACACCCTATTTGTTTCTGGCGCCGTACCTGATACTTTTTCTTGTCTTTATTATCATCCCGACACTGATGGCCGTGGGTTTATCCTTTACCAACTATAATGCTGTGCAGACGCCGCAGTTTGTTGGTCTGACAAACTATATCAACCTTCTGACGCAGGACACCATCTTTCTGCAGTATGTCCTGCCCAACACGATACTTTTTGCCATTATTGTAGGCCCCTGCGGCTATCTCCTCGCTTTCTTTCTTGCCTGGTCCCTCAGTCAGCTGCCAAAGCTCCCCAGAACAATCCTTGCTCTGATTATCTATTCACCATCCATGACCATGGGTGTTGCAATGACTGTCATGTGGCGCGTCGTATTTCTGGGCGATCAGAGCGGCATAGCCAACTACGCGCTGACGCAGCTGGGTGTGATCACTGAACCGATTGTCTGGATGCTCAATACCAACTATATTTTACCCATTGTCATTATTGTGGCCTTGTGGTCCTCTATGGGCGTGGGGTTCCTGGCGATGCTTGCGGGTCTTCTCAACGTGAGCCCGGAACTTTACGAAGCTGCAGCGATCGATGGTGTCCGGAACCGTCTTCAGGAAGTGTTCTATATCACCATCCCGGCTATGAAACCGCAGATGCTCTTTGGTGCCGTGATGGCTGTGGTCGGAGCGTTCCAGTCGGGAAATATCGGCGTGATGTTAACCGGGTCCAATCCGACACCGCAGTATGCGGCACAGCTTATGGTCAACCATATTGATGATTATGGTTTCACACGCTAT
>CAMNGW010000059.1 GCA_946538615.1 uncultured Clostridia bacterium | reverse complement strand
TGCATTCTATACGGCACGTGTATTTGTCCATCTTCAGGACCCTTCCGCTGTCACAGACTTTCCCCAGACCCCGCGGACACTGATCCATCAGTCATCCAAGCCAAGGAAAGGCGATCTGTTTGAATCCATCAGCGCAGGTTTGGAAAGTCAGCAGGCTTCCACGCCCCTTTGTGTCGTCTGTGCACGTGAGACGACGCTCGACGGAAGATATGTGCCCCAGTCCAACGACAAATTTATTGGGCTCTCCAAGTGCCGGAAGCACGGCATCTTACTTGTGCGCATCCGATTTGAAAAGAAAAAAACGGACGGCATGTTTTCCATGACAGTAAAGACGGCCCGTGCCAGCCGTTCCAATATCGCTTATATCCATACCAAACAGCTTCAGCTCCAGTCACAGGGGAACCCGGATCCCGAACAGGCCGCCCGCAGAGCTGCCTGTTCTGACTTCCCTGCAGAAAACTTCGATTAAGTACCAGGAGGCGAAAAATCATGACCATCACACTGAAGATACAAAACGAGACCCGGAACTTTGTTTTTCCTGAAAGCGTCCCTGTCCGCGATGTCCTTGCATCAGCGGGTCTTCCAGTCCGTACCATTCTTGGGGTAAGAAACGAGACGGGTGTGATGGAGCTTGACGATCTCCTCACTGAAGACGCCTGTATTGCGCCGCTCACGCTGATGGATGCTGAAGGCCGCCGCATTTATGAACGCTCTGTGCGCTTTGTTATGCTTATGGCCCTTGAAGAGCTCTTCCCCGGAAAGCGGGTGCGCATTGAACATTCTGTTCCCGGGGGGATCTATGTCCGTCTGCCGGGAATGATCCTCACCAGCGATGATGTGGACCGCATTGAGCAGGTCATGCGCCGTATTGCAGATGCCGATCTTCCATTCACATCCACATACTGGTCGCAGCAGGAAGTGAAAAACTACTTTGCCTCCCTTGGCCAGCAGGACAAGCTGGACCTGCTGGAGTACCGCAAAGCGCCTGTGATCCGTATGTATGAATGCAATGGCTATCATGAGTATTTTCATGGCACCATGGCACCCTCCACAGGCTGGACACGCGTCTTCCGTCTGATCCTGCTCGGACAGGGGTTCGTGATCCTCCTGCCCAATGAGAACCACCCGGACGCTCCATCATCCTATGCAGACTGTCCAAAGCACCTCTCTGTTTTCACGCAGAGTGAAAAATGGTGCCAGATCCTCGGTGTCACCAATGTTTCCGATCTTTCACGCCTTGTCCAGCGCCGGGAGCTGCGCGAATTCATCCGTGTCAATGAAGCCCTTCATGACCAGGCGCTTGTCGATATAGCAAGGTCCATCGTGGAGCGCAGAAAGCACGTCGTTCTCCTTTCAGGACCTTCCTCATCGGGGAAAACGACATCTGCCGGGCGCCTCGCTGTCCAGCTCCGTGTCCTGGGGCACAAGGCCCACCGCATCAGTCTGGACAACTATTACCTCGACCGCAATCTGGTGCCCAAGGAACCGGACGGGAGCTATGATCTTGAACATATCCGCACCCTTGACCTGGATCTGATCAAGCAGCAGACTGTCCAGCTGCTGGAAGGGAAGTCCGTCGATCTCCCTGTCTTCAATTTCAAAACGCAGCGCAGGGAACCGGCAGGGGTCCCCCTGAAAATGGCAGATGATGACATCCTGATTTTTGAAGGCATCCATGCGCTTAACCCCATGCTTTCATCCGGCATCCCGGAAGATGAGATTTACCGGGTTTTTGTCTCTGACCTCACCTGTCTCAATCTTGATGACCATAACAGGATCCGGACAACCGATGTGCGCCTCCTGCGCCGTATTGTGCGCGACAAGCAGTTCCGCAACGTGCCCCCGGAGGAAACGCTCTCTATGTGGCCCAGCGTCAGACGCGGTGAAGAAACATGGATCTTCCCCTATCAGGAAAATGCCGACACCATCTTCAATACCTGCCTGCACTATGAGCTCCCTGTCCTGGGGCATTTTGCAAGAGAAAGCCTGCGTAAGGTAGCACCTTCGGAGGACGGGTACCTCCTCGCACTGCGTCTACGCAAGATTCTGTACTATATTCCCGATATTGATCCCTCCGTGCTTGACGAAATTCCGCCGCTTTCTCTGCTCAGGGAATTTATCGGCGGATGCACAATAGACGAAAACTGAGGCTTGTTCCCAAGCCTCAGTTCCTTTTTATACTATGTTCCTTTTCAGGTGCGGATTTTTCTCATGTATTAAAAGCATATGGCTCGTCATCACTCTCAAGGCCATGCGACAGTTTGACCAGCAGGTCCACTTCCGAAGTGTCATCCATCATGCGTCCGCTGCGCTGCAGCTCTTCCTCAACATGGGCGAGTCTGTCCCACCATTCGCTTGATGCAGACGTCCCGTCTTCAATCCGTGCAATGAGAGAGGGAGAACATGACATTCTCTCAGCAAGCATATACCTTGACAAACAATAATGCTCCCGGAAGGAGCGCAGATACTCTGCTTCACTCAAATGAATCCTCACCATTCTGCATGCCCAGATCAGTGGACACTCTCTTGTTCGCGCAAAGGCGACAACATTGCAATTCTACGAGGATATGTTCTGTGTGTCAATGAATTTTCAGCAAAAATTCTGAAATGCATAACTCCTTCCATGCGTTATCTGCCAAGGTTACTGAGCAGATTCAAGGCACCAGGCGGCAGGGCTCTTCTGTATTGCAAATGTTGTCTTTCCGGAGCGTGCCGTTCCATGCACTGCGGCACTTCCATAAGAAACGGTGCACAGCCGGCTATGCGCGGAAATCACCGGGGTCACTGATTTCCATAAGCGGTATGCCCTCCTGCTCCATTTTTTTCTCTGTGGAATCAAAAGCAAAGCCGATATGGTCCGCCGAATGTGCGTCACTGCTCAGAATGAAGCGGGCCCCATGGTCTTTAAGGTAATGTAAAATCGGGAGGGAAGGATAAGGGGACGATCTGTACCCTCTCGACATCGCGCCTGTGTTGATCTCAAAGGGGACCCCGCAGGGGATCAGTCTGTCTGCCGCAGATTTCCATGCCCGGACATAGCGCGGGTCCGTACTGGAAAACAGACGGTCCCCTTCATTAAACTTGCTGATCAGATCGAAATGGCCAATCAGGTCACAGTCTGTCTGCGCTGCGACCTCAGCCACTGTTTCATAGTAGCAGGCCGCAAGGGCATAGATGTCCCCTGCAAAAAAGTCCCTGCAGACCTCCATGAGGACCTGTTCTGAAAGGTCTATGGGCCAGTATCTCTCTCCCAGCTTCAGATAATGGACCGAGCCGATCACATAATCATAAGGGCTTTTCCTTACCCGTTCGGGGTCCTCACGGACCTCATTTCCGTCCAGATAAAGATGCGGTCCGAAGATATCCTGCTCCGCACCTGCATAAATCCGGATGCGGTCCGCATATCTCTGCCTGAGGCTCCGGAGTTCCTCAAGATAGGCGGCTGTGTCCCTGAGCGTCATGCAGCAGTCTCCATCGTAGGGTGCATACGCATGTCCGGAAAAGCCAATTATCCCGAATCCATGTCTGATGGCAGATTTTACCATATCTTCGGCAGAATCCCTTCCATCGCAGAACGTGGTATGCATGTGAAAATCAGATCGTATCATCACTTTTCTCCTTGCCAGGCATAAATAATGTGCAAAAATCGGGAAAATCCCCGTGCAGGATTCCACCGGTCCTTGTCGAAGAAAAAATCAGAATGAACCGAAAGGATGAATCATATGGCAGCAGGCTGGCTGAAAAACGCTGTTTTCTACGAGATCTACCCCCAGTCTTTTTATGATTCGAATGGGGACGGCATCGGTGATATTCCCGGTATCACAGAAAAGCTCGATGCCATATGTTCCCTGGGTTGCAATGCCCTGTGGATCAATCCCTGCTTTGACTCGCCCTTCAAGGATGCCGGCTATGATGTGCGCGACTATAAAAAGGTCGCGCCGCGCTACGGCACCAACGAGGACCTGATGCTCCTGTTCCACACGGCCCATAAAAAAGGGATCCGCGTCCTTCTCGACCTGGTCCCGGGCCATACCAGCGAAGAGCACCCCTGGTTCCGTGAAAGCTGCAAAGCTGAAAAAACGCCCTACGACAACCGTTATATCTGGACAGACAACTGGTTCCGCGGTGCAACTGGTCTTAATTATGTCGGCGGTGAAGCTGAGCGCTCCGGCACATATGTCCTGAACTTCTTCAAATGTCAGCCGGCTCTGAATTACGGCTTTCTCAGAACCCAGGAGCCCTGGCAGCTCCCCTGTGACCACCCGGACTGCATTGCCACCCGGGAGGCTATGAAAGACATCATGCGTTTCTGGCTGGACAGAGGCTGTGACGGCTTCCGTGTCGATATGGCGGCTTCCCTGGTCAAGTTTGACGATGAAAAGAACACCGCCACCAGCGCCATCTGGCGCAATATCCGTGAGATGCTTGACAGGGACTATCCCGAAGCCGTGCTGGTCGCAGAATGGGGCGACCCGCCGCTGGCCCTCAGCTGCGGTTTTGACATGGATTTCTACCTCAATGGCTGGAAAAATGGCTACTCCACACTGCTCAGGGACTATGAGGGCCAGGAAGAAGATAACAGTTTTTTCCGGGCCAAAGCGCCAGCAAGGAACATCCGCCGTTTTCTTGATACCTATGAAGAATGGTACCGCCTGACAAGAGATAAAGGGTACATTTCTCTTATCACCTGCAACCATGACACTTTGCGCCCGCGCTACAGTCTGACATACAGGGAACTCAAACTGGCCTACGCTTATCTGTTCACCATGCCGGGTGTCCCCTTTCTTTATTACGGTGATGAAATTGGCATGCGCTATCTCAATCTGCCCACCAAAGAAGGCGGTTATTCCCGGACAGGGTCCCGTTCCCCCATGCAATGGGGAAACGGAAAAAATCTTGGTTTTTCCACCGCGGATCCTGAGCTTCTGTATCTTCCTGTCGATCCCGCTGAAGATGCACCTACGGTTCAGGCACAGGAAAAAGACCCTGACAGCCTGCTGCAGACTGTAAAGTCCATTCTGCACCTGCGCCATTCTCTGGAGGACCTGCAGGCGGACAGCGAATATGAAACCCTCTGCGACTCGCCCTACGTCTACCGCAGGGGCCAGCTGATCCTTGCCGTCAACCCCTCCCTGGAAGAAACCGAAGTAAAAATCGATCTTAATGGCCGGCAGCCCATCTTCCGGATCGGGACTGTCCTGACCTCATCCTCAGGCTTCCGGCTTGAAGCTCAGAGCTTCGCTGTTTTCCAATAAAGCTTTGTCTGCCACAATGTGCACATCTCTCTGTTCCTGCGTCCCAGAAGAATGAGGATGGGACAGGCACTCTGGCCGTCTGCTGATGGAACTCCTTCCATCAGCAGACGGCTTTTTTATTTTCCAGCCTGTTCCTCTGGCATGAATCCTGACCTGCGTATGGCCAGCTCGGCAAAGAAATGTGCCGCCCCTTTCAGCGCCCGTGGGTCCGCGGTGAATTTCGGATGGTGATTGGCCACCCCGCCGCCGGTGCCGACCCTGATAAAAACGCCCGGTGCTTTCCTCAAATATTCACTGAAGTCTTCCCCGCCCATGGTGTTTCCCTGCTTGCCAAGGGTCAAGCCAAGGTCAGCAGCCACAGTGCGTGCGCAGGCGGCCAGACCGGGATCGTTTTCCAGCGCAGGTGAACCGTCCGTCCATTCCACGGTGGCTGTGCACCCCGACGCCTGGGCAAATGCGACAGCCATGGCTGTCAGTCTCTGATGCATCTCGGTCCGCACGTCCTCGTGCATTGTCCTCAGTGTTCCCTCGAGGAAAGCTTCCTCCGGAACCACGTTCCACGTGTTTCCCGCCTCAATATGCGTAATGGAAAGGACGGCCGGCTCAAAAGCGTCCTTGGCGCGGCTCACAATGGTCTGTGCCTGCAGGGCCAGACCGCACGCTACAGGAATGGGGTCCGTCCCCAGGTGCGGATTGCCTGCATGGGCGCCTTTTCCCCTGATCCGGATCTGGAACGCATCCGGTGCAGCCATGACCGGCCCATCTTTGATCCCAAGTGTGCCTACGGGTAAGTAAGGATATGTATGGCCAGCGTAAAATTCTTCCACGTCATCAAGCAGTCCTGTCTCTATCACCTGCTGGGCCCCATTGCAGATTTCCTCGGAAGGCTGAAAAATGACAAGGACCTCTCCCCCGATTTCTGTCTCCCTTTCTTTGAGCTCCAGAGCCGCTGCAAGCATCATGGCTGTATGGAAATCATGCCCGCAGGCATGCATCTTCCCCTGGACCTGTGATGCATACGGGAGCCCTGTTTCTTCTGTGACCGGCAAAGCGTCCATGTCGGCCCGCAGCGCGATGGTTCTGCCCGGCTTCCCTGAACCCAGATAGGCAATAAGGCCTGTCTTAAGCGGTGTCCTGACGGGAATCCCTGCGTCCTCCAGAACCTGCCTGACTTTTCCGGTGGTCCGGAACTCTTCAAAGCCAAGTTCCGGATGCTGGTGAAGGTCCTCAAAAAAAGCAATCAGCTCTGTTTCTGTCATATCTTTTCTCCCTCATTGCCAGATGTCTCTGTATCTGCATGCATTCGCATAACCGGCTTGGCCATTTCACAGCAGATGCTTGAATGTTTCAAGCAGCGCATGCAGCTGGTAGCGAACGAGCCAGACGGCGTTGTTCCATGCAGGCACGGATGCCGCAGTCTCCAGAAGGGGCAAAATATCCTCTTCCGTCTCCCGGACATACTCGGCCATGCGCTTTTTTGTAAAACCATCGGCCATGCATGACACATTGTTGCACCGGTCGATGCACTTGATCAGGCTCGCAAGCGGGCATTCTGAAATATGTCTGTAATATTCCGGTTTGATGTCCTCCTTGGCACCCGGATACGTATTATACGAGACCAGACGGACAGCGGCCCTCACCCTGTCTGAGACAGGAAGGTCCTCAGGAGCGTAATTTGTGTCCTCAACCACGTCATGCAGAAGAAGGGCAGCTATCACATCATCATCCTCAATGCCCATCATAAGGGCATGGCAGGCCATTGTCAGGGGATGGACCTCATACGGGATCATTTCCGACTGGCTTTTCCGCATCTGCCCCTCATGTGCCCTGCGCATAAACGGAAGGGCAAGTCTGGTCTGCCTCATATCTGCCGCTTCAGCTCTGTTCAGGATAAAAACATACATCCTCTTTTCATCAGACAGCTGACCTCTGTACTGCCATTTTACCGGTGATGCGCCATGGGCCAGTTCATCCGCCGGAACATCCAGAACACATGAGAGCTGGTGCACCTCGGAAGGGTTCGGATTTTCTTCATCTGCTTCCCAGCTTCTGAGTGTCCCGACAGGCTTCCGGATCCTTTCCGCCAGTTCCTGCTGTGACATACCCTTTGCTCTGCGGCACGCCGCCATTTTCTGGCCTGCAGTCATCCTGTTCATATCCAAGGTATCCTCCTCCTTTAACAGGCAAGCACCGCTTCATGCCAGGGCCGGCCCCTCAGTCGTGTGTTCAAACACAAATGCGTAGCGGTGCTCCACACCCTGCCGTCCTGTCACGGCAAGCCGCCAGAGTGAACCCGGGTAGGATTTCTCCAGTCGGGCATCATGGACGGGCAGTTCCGTGATCTCCCATGCCAGGTCGCCCCCATAATACATCTGAACCCCTGCTCCCAGGTCCCATCCGTCCTCCAGCCTTTCCGGCCGGTTGCGCAGGATAAAGACTTCTGTGACCGTCTGTGCATAAGATAGACGGATCCTGTCCTCCAGTTTCACTTTCCCGTCATCTGAAATTGTCATATTTCTCACCGCCTCAAGGACACCGGCCTGACCGGGATAGGCACCGGCAATGTCCAGGGAGAGGAAGGGATCAGCAGAAAGAAGCCTGGCCGCATGTTCCGCTCCGGGGGCCTGTTCATATGTCCCGATCAGCGGCACATTATGGTTGGCGCTCCTTGTGTTCCATATCTCATAGCGCTTATCCGAAAATGTTTTGGCCGTATAGACCAGGTTCCCGATATCTGCCACCACACACTGGCCGTCACAGAAGAGGATGAACGATCCCACATCATTATGGTTATGGTTCTCGCCATTGTTGCCTCCCTTCATGTACAGGCTTATCTTCCCGCGCGTCTTGCCCCTGACCTGCAGTTTTTCAAGCCATACGTCCCGCTGCACCTCGGCCACCTGGCACTCAGGCATTTTCATGAAAAGGCGCAGGAGCAGGCGCCAGAACTGGGGCGTATCTGAAAGGTCACGGCAGATATCGCCTGCAAAGCGCGCGCCGAAGGCAGCCAGGCTGCTGTCGCCCATCTCCAGTCCTGCTGCCACAAGGCGTTCCCCGCACAGATACGGCTTTGCGTCGCAATCGGCAAAATTTGCGAACCATTCTCCCCCCAGCCACATCGAATAAGGATATGACAGGATCTTGCGGACCCGGTCCGAATCGCGCCATGCTATGGCCCTTCCGGTCAGGGCATCGGTGAGCTGCAGGATATCCAGGAAAGCACCGCCTGCCATGTTCCAGTAGGCAACGCCCTCATCACATCCGCCATCTTCCGGTACCACATCGAGCCAGCGGTCCGTCATTATGAGCGCGCGGGCCAAAATGGCTCTCGCGCGTTCCGTATCTTTGACCTGCAGGGCCGTGATAATAAGCATGTTTGAGATGATCCAGGGGGTCCAGTTATTCAGGTCAGACCGGAGAAAGCCCATCCACCATGCGTCGTCACGGATTTCAAAGGGGGTAAGGAGCCGCACCTCAATTTCGTGTTCCACGCGCCTGCGGACCAGAGGTGTCACTTCATCCAGCGCCTTTCCTGTCAGGGCAAGGACCAGGGACAGAATCATGCCGCTCTGAGCCGCAAACAGATCGATCACAGGGCTGCGGTAATCGGGCAGGGGCTTTTCAGACGGCCTGGGGCTCCCTTTATGGCTGTCAATGTTATGGGCGCTGAGTACCCAGGATGTCTCCTCGCAGATGCACCACAGTCCATCGATCACATCCTGCAGTTCCCGCGACTGGGGACCTGTGGGGGTCAGACAGTAGGCAAGGGCTGAGAGGATCAGTTTTTTGCGGCGGAAAAAATACGGTTTCTCAAAAGCCTGTCTGTCCCCGCTTCTGGCAAACGCCATGAAGGCTGAGGCAGGGAGCATAGGATAAGGTGTGTCCTGCACCGCCCTGATGGCCTTTTCCAGTCCCTGTCTGTCCTCACTGCGGATGTTTTCCCAGCCTTCTGTGTCCTGTGCAGTCGGAAAAGGCAGCTTAAAAGCCTGTACAGGCAATACCTGGTTCTCAAGATATTCGCGAAACATCTCTTTGCTCCTTTCAATCTTCTGCATGGTCGCGCATCACGTCCGTTCCGCCCCAGATCAGCTTTGCTGTCCAGGGCGCATCCGGATCACTCCAGAAAGGGTCACTGGCAGGCAGGCCCAGAGGGAGGAAGACCGTGCTTGCAAGGTACAGGCTGCCCACGGAGATATATTCTTCTGCAAGCCCCGGCTGATAGCCCACGATGCCGGGAGTGAGGAAACCCGCCTGGTCCCATGAATCCCTGCATCCCAATGTCCGGTCAATGGCTGCATCAAGTGCGCCCCGGACCTGGGCAGGCTTGAGGGACTCCGGGAGAAAATGGTTAAGTGCCGCCTGGGCAAGCAATTGAAAGCAGCCCGTGCGGTACACGCTTGACCGCCCAAAAACGGCCCATGACCCATCCGGAGAGATCATGGATTCCAGCACCCTTGCGTAGCGGGACGCGTGGGCCCTTGCCTCCTGCAGATAAAGCGGATAATCTCTCCCTTCCTTTTCAAAAACCGTCAGGATGTCCACAAGCATCGGCTGGATCACAAAACTGTTGTAATAATCCCAGTGGAACATGTCCCCGTCCGAATAGGTGCCGTCACCGACGTACCAGCGCCGCATCATCTGGACGGCGTAATCCACGCGGGTCATGTCCGCCTTCACGCCAAGCACATGGAGTCCGGCCTCCACCATGCCCGAAAAAAGGATCCAGTTGGAGACAAAAGGCGTAAAGCTCCGGGTCTTCAGCAGGGCCCGGATAAGGTCATCTTTTGTCTTTGCACCGGGCTGGGCGGCGAGAACACGTGGCGCGCGCACGAGAGCATGCGCCAAAAAGGCAGCATCCACAAGCGCCTGGCCATAGCCTTTGTCAAAGTTCATGGCATCTGCCGCTTCCGGGTCCACGGCACGGCCCAGGGCCGCCTGCGCCGTTTCGCGCCATGTCTTCTGGCACTGTGCCTCCTCACCTTCGAGCCCATCAAGTTCCAGCCATGGTGCCATGCCCAGCATCAGTCTTCCAAACGCCTCAAGAAGGGCATAAGGCCGTCTGTCCGGGTGAAAATCGAAGGGGAAGGTTTCATGCAGTCTGTCTTCAGCGAGGTTTTTCAGAACAGGCGATGCCATTTTCAGCATCATTTCCAACCATTTTTTGCGCATACAGGCCCTCCAGATCATATATTAGAGAATGTGCCGGATCTCGTTAAGCTTACGGACCGACCAGTCCGGTGCGTTAAACTCGGGATTGTTCTTTTCTCCTCCCGGATTAAACCAGAGCGTATGCATTCCAGCCTGGGCTGCACCATGGATATCTGCCTTCTGAGAGTCCCCGATCATGACCATCTCATCCGCTTCAAAAGGCACGCGCGACAGGCACGCTTCAAAAAAAGCTTTCTGGGGCTTGGCTGTGCCCAGATCACTCGAAGCATAAATCGCCCGGATATACCCTCGCATGCCAGCCGTACTCAGCCGGACCTCCTGCTGGGTACGGCTGGCATTGCTGGCCACATACACAGGATAACGCTCTGACAGATAAGCCAGGATTTCCTTCGCCCCTTCAACAGGGACTGCCGAAGTACGCATATGTGTGCGGTAATTTGTCTCCATGGCCATAGGGTCCCCATGGATCCCAAGCTCTTCAAAAACCTTTGGGAAGCGTTTCCCGAAAAGCTCATCCCGGGTCATGCTTCCGTCTTCTATGCGCCGCCACAGTCCTTCGTTGACAGCATGGAAGGATGCCATAAAGCTGTCCAGTTTTTCCTCTTCCATATCAATGCCCGTGTCCCGTAAGGCAAGTGCAGCGCTTTGTCTGGAGCTCTTTGGAAAATCCAGGAGCGTATCGTCCACATCAATGAAAATACCACGAATCATAGTCAGCCTCCATGAGGATTGTACCGCTCCGGCAAAGCATAGTCCATAGTTGATTTTCTGCGTCCTTGTCCCCATTGTATGGTACAGAGGGGATTTCCATCCCGCGTACCGCTTTACTTTCTCCCGTTCTGATGTTATATTCTGCTTTGCCCGGAACCAATTCCGGGCTTTTAAGGAGCTGAACAAATTGAAGCTTGCGCTCATCGGACAGAACATCGCACCGCTTCTGCCCTCCATGCTCACTGACCTTCTGCAGATCGGGCACGTCTGTGCCGATATCCGGATCGAAGAAAAAAACAGCGCCATGCAGGATCTGCTCACCGGGTACGGCGAGGCATGCCTGAAAAAAGCCGGACTCGGAGGTTCAATCCTGTCCACAGCGAACCGGAAAGATGTGCTCAGCGGTGCTGATCTTGTGATTTATGCCGGCGATCTCATGGCAAGTTCAAGGTTTCAGCAGGACCGTGAAGCCCTCTCCGGCGGCAAGGATGATGAAGAGGGGCTGCTGAACCAGGCACGTGTCAATGGCGGCATTGGCGGGCTTATGCACACGCTCAGACAGGGTGCTGTGGTCCTGCCCCTTGCCCGGGACATGAACAAGTGCTGTCCTGATGCCACTGTGATCACACTCGGTGATCCCGTGGGCCGGACAGCTGATATGTTTTCTGTCCTGGGTTTTCCTGCATATGGCCTGGCCCGCTCTGTGCTGCGCGGTCCGACAGGGCTTGATGGCTTTGCGACCCGGCTGGGCCTCAAGCTTGAAGATATCCGTGCTGTCTATGCGGGCCTTCCCGGATTCAGTTTTCTGTGCAGCATGACAGACAAAAACGGGCAGGACCTGATGAGTGAAATGTACTCACTCGCCTCCGACGGTGTTTTCGGGCGCCTGATCCAGAGATGGTACCGCCAGTATGAAGCCATTGCCGTCGGCCGGGTAACGGATGCCGCTGAATTTATGCCCGCCCAGGAGGATTTCATCCCTGACGACCGTCCTGATTTCAGCGAATCAGTAGAGCACCGCAAGGACCGTATCCTTCATATGAACACTGTTAGGGAAAAAGGGCTCGCTGACCCTGACGGAATGATCGCCCAGCTCATGCTGCTCTCCAAAACTCCGCCGCTGCGGCCCATTCAGCTTGGTCTGGCGCTTGTACGCCATGAAAACCTCGTCATGGACGGCGTGACAAGGCAAAACCACGGCGATATCCCTTCTCTCCCTGATGGCACTTTTATACAGGCCAGGCTCACGCTACACTCCGGGGTCCTTCAGAAGGAAAGCTTTCCGCTTCCCGCGCTACTCACCGATCTCATGAGCGATGTGGCCTATGCCGGGCATCAGGCTGCTCTGGCTGCCCTCGGCGACCGCAGCGCTCTGCGTGAGTCTGTCGAAACTGACCCGGCTCTGGAAGGTCTTGACAGGCTCTATGTTCAGGAAGTTGTCAATGCCATGATCCGGATGCACAGTGATATACTTGACCAGTTCTCCGACGATGAAGAGGAAGAACTGTAACAACATCTGAAAGAGGTTAGCTATGTTTCTGACCGATACTTGGGACGAATACGAAGTTCTTGACACCGGCTGGGGAGAAAAGCTGGAACGCTGGGGGAACGTCATTTTGCGCAGGCCGGACCCCCAGACTATCTGGCCCCAGGGGAACCCCGGCCTCTGGACACAGGCACAGGCTGTTTACCATCGTTCTGACAAGGGCGGCGGGGACTGGGAGTTCCACAGGAAGCTCCCTGATAAGTGGGTCGTCCACTACAAGGACCTGGCCTTCTATGTCAGGCCCACAGGCTTTAAGCACACCGGCCTTTTCCCTGAGCAGGCTTCAAACTGGGACTGGATGCGCGCACAGATCATGCGCAGCGGCAGGGATGACATCCGTATTCTCAATCTCTTTGGCTATACCGGCGGTGCAAGTCTTGCCTGTGCCATGAGCGGAGCAAAGGTCACTCACGTTGATGCAGCAAAGGGCATGGTCCAGTGGGCCAAGGAGAACCGTGAACTCAGCCGCGTTCCGGAAACACGGTTCCGCTTTATTGTCGAGGATGCCCTCAAATTTACAGAGCGCGAGATCCGCCGCGGCAACTTTTATGACGGGATCCTTATGGATCCCCCAAGCTATGGCCGCGGCCCTTCAGGAGAAGTCTGGAAACTTGAAAATGAGCTGTACCACCTCGTTGAAACAACCAGCCGTGCCCTTTCAGACCATCCCATCTTTTTCCTGATCAACAGCTACACCACAGGTTTCCAGGCGTCAGTGCTCAGCAACATGATAGGAAAATGCGTATGCTCCCGTTTTGGCGGACAAATTGACAGCGATGAGCTCTGCCTGCCGGTGACAAGCGGCGGCGTCCTCCCCTGCGGCGCCAGTGGGAGGTGGCACCGTGATTAACATCCTTTATGAGGATAATCATGTCCTCGTGGCCGTCAAACCGCCAAATATGCTCTCACAGGCTGATCACACAGGGGACACGGATATCCTCAGTTATCTCAAGCAGGACCTGAAAATACGCTATCACAAGCCGGGCGGAGTCTATCTTGGGCTTGTTCACCGCCTTGACCGCCCCGTGGGCGGTCTCATGGTATTCGCCAGGACCAGCAAAGCAGCTGCACGTCTCAGCAGCCAGTTCCAGAAGCATGATGCGCACCGCAGTTACCTTTGCATCGCTGAAGGACAGCTCCCCTCTTCTTTCACACTGACTGATTATCTTATCAAAGATGCACAGCTCAACATGGTCCGGGTCACTTCAGCTGACACAGCGAAAGCTCAGAAAGCCGTGCTGCACGGCGAATGCCTGAAAAGCCGCGAGCAGACTTCCCTGTGTTCCATCCGTCTGGAAACGGGAAGGAACCATCAGATCCGGGTACAGATGAGCCATTCCGGTCATCCGTTATGGGGAGACGCCCGGTACGGCCGCGGCATATCCGGACAGCAGATTGCATTATGGGGCTACCGTCTTGCATTCGAACATCCTGTGACCCATGTTCCCATGGTCTTTATGAACCTTCCGAAAAATGGGATATGGCTCCGCTATCAGGATATTCTGGATGCGCTCTGGACAGAATACCAGGCTTCCCTTATGATTTCCAGGACGCCATCAGACTCCGGTGTCTGAACCCAAACCCGACCCGTAGGGAGAGAAATACGATGTCACAACCTTTTTCCTATGAACTTAAGCACATCTGTAAACAGTCAGGGGCACGTCTTGGTGTTCTCCATACCCCTCATGGCGACATACAGACCCCGATCTATATGCCTGTAGGAACAGCTGCAACTGTCAAGGCCATGACAAGCCGTGAAATGGAAGAAATCGGAACGCAGATTCTGCTGTCAAACACGTACCATCTGCACCTGCGTCCCGGTGAGGACCTCATTGCAGAGGCCGGCGGCCTGCACCGCTTCATGGACTGGAACAAACCGATTCTCACTGACTCCGGGGGATTCCAGGTTTTTTCCCTTGCAGGCATACGGACAATCAAAGAGGAAGGTGTCACCTTCCAGAGCCATATTGACGGTTCCAGACACTTTATTGGCCCGGAAACCAGCATGGATATCCAGTCCGCCCTTGGTTCCGATATTGCTATGGCTTTTGATGTCTGCACCGCCTATCCCTGCGATTGGGACACAGCCAAAATGAACATGGAGCGTACACACAGATGGGCGCAGCGGTGCAAGGACTATCATAGCAGGGAGGACCAGGCACTCTTTGGTATTGTACAGGGGGCATTTTTCAAAGACCTGCGTATAGAAAGTGCCAAGGCCCTTGCGGACATGGACTTTGTGGGCTATGGCATTGGCGGTCTTTCTGTGGGAGAACCCAAACCCATCATGTATGAGATGCTCGAAGAAATGATGCCCTATATGCCATCCGAAAAGCCCAGGTATCTTATGGGTGTCGGGTCACCCGACTGTCTCATTGAAGGCGTCCTTCGCGGCATTGATATGTTTGACTGTGTGCTTGCCACCAGAATTGCCCGCAACGGCACCATTCTCACAAGCAAAGGCCGTGTCGTGATCAAAAATGCACAGTATGCCCGGGATTTCGGCCCCATGGACGACGAATGTGACTGTTATGCCTGTCAGCATTTTTCACGCGCTTATGTGCGCCACCTCTTCAAAGCAGGCGAAATCACTGCGGGCAGGCTCGCTTCGATCCACAACCTCAGGTTCCTGATCCATCTTATGGAACAGGTCCGGGAAGCTATTGCTGAAGACCGTTTCCTCGATTTCAGAAAATCTTTCTATGAAAAATATGACATGAGCCGGAATTTCTGATCAGTTTTCCCTGGTTTTTCCCAGGGAATTTTTCTTTTCGTCCTGCCACATGCACGCTGATACGCCATGTCCGAAGACTGAAAAGCATGGAATACCAATAAAAAACCGCCCACAGAAAAGAAAGAACAAAAAATTGAAAATTGCCCCTTGACAAAAAACAGATTTGCTATTATCATATGCACCGTTGCGAAACGCAACACAGCCATGAAGCATGGTATCGGGAGCATAGCTCAGCTGGGAGAGCACCTGCCTTACAAGCAGGGGGTCACAGGTTCGAGCCCTGTTGTTCCCACCAATTCCTGGCCCGGTAGCTCAGTTGGTTAGAGCGCCAGCCTGTCACGCTGGAGGTCG
>CAMNGW010000058.1 GCA_946538615.1 uncultured Clostridia bacterium | reverse complement strand
AGAGCCTTCTCAGAGAGTCCGAAAAACAAAGCTAAGGAGTTTCTGAGAACACTCATTGATAACAAAGGAGTCCAGGCTGGCAAAACCATTGGCATATGCATTGCGGCTCTCCTCACCCTCGGCTACCATGGTAACGATAGCACCAGGATTGATGGTCCCGTCTTCGTTCTTGGCAGCAGCCAGGGTGTTCACGCCAGGATTGGTCATCAGGGCATTGACCACAAAGCCAGCCTGATCTTCCAGCGTCATCTTGCTCACCATGTCTGCAGCGCGGGTCTTGGCATCCACGCGCCAATCTTCGAAAACGTCCAGTTCTTTATTGTTGTTGCTGTCACGGAAATACTTCCCGTCGGAGACAATCACGCCAACCGTGGTAACGCCGATGGTAGGTCCATCTTCATTCTGATAGAAGACAGGCTCGAGATATGTCACAGTCGGGTCCACAGTGTTCGGATCATAGGGCGCAGGAATGTACTCGACGCCCTCAGCAAAGGCAGTTGGCACAAGGCTCATAACAAGCATAAGTGCTGCCAGGAGACTAATGAATCGTTTCAAGGTTCCATTCTCCCTTCATCTTCGATTGTCTGTGTTTACTTATAAACACCGACGTCGTAATTATATGCTACCACGCTTTCTTCAGAATGAACAGGGGGTTGTCATGGATATCTTTCCTGTATGCGCAAGCTGAAAATTCAACCATTCGCGACAAAAAAAGAGCGTGAACGGAAGTCACGCTTTCAATGAGGAATGCAGAAGAATGCTCAGTTTGAAAATGCCGTTTTCAGCGCGGATGGACATTGCCCCGCCATGTCTCTGCGCAATCTCCTGAATGGACCGCAGGCCGAATCCGTGTCCCGATGTTGTTTTGGTTGTCTTTGGCAAGCGGTCCTCCTGAAGCATCAGGTCGCCTTCATACGTGTTTTCGATCTGAAGGACAACCAGTTCACCTCTGGGATTGCTCTTCAGGGAGATCATGCGTTTTGAAACATCCTCCACCTTTTCCGTTGCTTCAAGGGCATTGTCAAGGGCGTTGCCAAACAAAGAATAGATTTCTTTCTCTGATAAAAAATGAAAGAGCGATCCATCGATCATATATGAAAACTTTACATGGCAGGAATGGCAGAGAATATTTTTTTCAGTAAGAACTATGTCGATGGTCTTGTTCCCGCATTCAATCACCGTTGAATACTCGTCAATAGAATCTTCGATCTCATTAAGGTAAGCTTCAAACTCAGACTTGCCCACTTCAGTGCGGATCGCATGGATCTGATGCTTCAGGTCATGGCATTTGGTCTGCAGGGACACAATGCCTTCATGGCTCATCTCATAGTAGCGCATCTTATTGTTGATAAAATCATGCATCGTCCTGTTTTCGTGCCGGAAACTGTCAAGAGCGGCAATCATAAGAAGCGCGGCATAGTTCAGTGCTGTATAGAGGAGGGCGCATAAATAGTACAGAAAGAGAGCAGATGTTGTTCCTGTAAAAACATGCCCACAGTATTCAAGCACGATCTGTATGAGAATAAATACAGTGGAAAGGCTTGCCATGACCCTTGTCGGCGCATGATACGGCGGTTCCTTTACAAGTTTTTTGTATAACAGACTCAGAAAAAAACAGACCTGAAAGTATACAAAATAAGAAACTGCCGACCCGATCACGGAATATTCCGACCAGAGCGCGTTCATTGCATTGACAGCAAAAATGCTGCTCCCGGTTTTAAAGGTGTTCCATGCTGCTTTATAAATCGTCAGAGCAAGAATGGCATTATAGGATATTTCAGCCGGCCTGACCTTGTAGCACAGAGTATTCCCCATGAGGAACATAAAATACAGCACAAGGATCTGCAGGCTGTACCCCAGGCCCTGAAGCCGTATATCAGATGAAAAAGCATCTGTAAAATAGCGGACCGTCCAGCTG
This sequence comes from uncultured Clostridia bacterium, assembly GCA_946538615.1. Taxonomy (GTDB): domain Bacteria; phylum Bacillota; class Clostridia; order Christensenellales; family Aristaeellaceae; genus UBA2943. Next base: position 13,883 of record CAMNGW010000058.1, on the reverse strand, counting down.
GCAGCGCACATGCATAACAGTGTACATACCATTCGGGGCACATAGTTCTTTTTCCGAGGTCCACTGTTGAGAAACAGCAGGAGGACAAAAAAGATCAGAGCACTGGAGATCCGATGGTCAATGTATCGGATCCATGCAGAATCAGAAATCATAGACTGTCCCCCAAAAAACTGGAAAAGCGTTTCATCAGTTCTTTCCTGTGAGATTTGGATACGGAAATCCTGGTCCCGCCGATAAGCAGATAGTCTGCTGCGATATTTGTGACATGCCTGAGATTGACGATAAAAGAACGGTTGCACAGGACAAACCGCTCAGGATCCAGTTTCTCTGTGAGGTCCGACAGTCTGCCGCGGACAGTATAGTCACCGCGCAGAGTGTGGTAGACAAGATTGTGGTCAAAAACCTCAACATACGTGATATCGTTTGCATTCAGGCTTATGGTCCCGTCACCTGTCTTCAGGGAAAACGCTGCGCTTGTGTTCCCTGCCAGCCGCTTGACTGCCTTGTCCATCACATAAGCAATCGAAGCAGGCGCCGGGGGCTTGATGATAAAATCCAAAGCGTCGACTTCATAGCCTTTGATGGCAAACTGAGCCATATTGGTAACAAAAATCAATATGGACTCCTTGCCCATCTTCCGTATTAATCTCGCCACTTCAAGACCATCAAGTCCCGGCATCTGTATATCCAGGAAAATAATATCATAATTTTCTTCAGAGCGGATAAAGCCAATGCCATCATGAAAGACGTTCACCATTGCAGCAGTAGCGTGTTCATGCAGATAAATCTCAACCTGTTCACGCAAACAGGCGGTATCGTTGGCATCATCATCCACGATGGCAATAAGAATCAACCTTATCCCTCCTCATTACTTTTCCCGCGTGTCACATATCCAGAATGGTGTGTCTGGGCAGACCGTTGATATAAATGGGTGTCAATTCAGCCTGGATCAGCGGCCGCGCATAAGCCAGGAATTCGGGTTTCATATCTGTAAAGCGTTCGTTCACCCATTCAAGCGGTACCTTCTTTTCAATGTTGGCAACCGCGCCGACATCGACCAGTTCTGTGGTGCACTGGTACGGATCGTTGGATATCCTCTTGAGAGCGACCATCTCGCCTGTATGGCCCTCAAAAGCAGCCTTCGCGGCCGCTCCGCCAACCTGGTAAGCTTCTGTGATATCTGTACGGCTTGTCACATGGCCCGCGCACCGCTGCAGCGTCGACAGCTCAATAGCCCTTGTCAGGGTCTGCATGTTGGAGGCAACCAGGTTGGACAGGTAGCGTGCAGTGCCTGTCAGTTTGCGGTGGCCGAATGCGTCCACAAATTTGACATCATCGCTTAATTCGCATACGTAGCGTCCATCTTCCAGCTTCACGCCCTCGCTGACAGCAATGACAACAGAATTGCGTTCTTTCTGCATGCTCTCAACCTTGGCCAGGAAGCGGTCAAGATGGAAAGGCACTTCCGGCAGACAGATCAGGTTCACGCCCTCACAGTCTTCGCCGCGAGCGAGCGCTGCAGCTGCCGTCAGCCATCCGGCGTTGCGGCCCATGATTTCCACAGTCGTGACATATTTGTTTCCATAAGCCGTTGCGTCCCGGATGATTTCCTTCATCACCACGCCAATGTACTTCGCAGCCGAACCATACCCGGGGGTATGGTCGGTCAGAGCAAGGTCGTTGTCAATGGTCTTGGGGACGCCCATAAACCTGATAGGCGAATTGATCTGTCTGCCGTATACGCTCAGCTTATGGATCGTATCCATGCTGTCGTTTCCGCCGATGTAGAAGAAATAGCCGATATCGAGCTTCTTAAGGATCGCAAAAATCTTCTCGTAAACCTCCGGCGACTTGTCCGGGTCCCCCAGCTTGTACCGGCATGTTCCAAGGTAGGATGCCGGTGTGCGCTTAAGCAGTTCAATGCCCATTTCACTGGTTATGGCACCGGTCATTTCCTTGTATTTTCCGTCAAGAAGTCCCTCGATCCCATGTTCCATACCGTATACTTTTTCTGCACCGCGAGCAAGACATGCCTGCAGCACACCGGCCAGGGTCGCATTGATCACAGAAGTTGGTCCGCCGCTTTGTCCGATAATAGCATTCATGTGTCTGCCTCCCTTAAAAAAGTATGGACCAGGGAAAACCATGTGCTGGTACTGCCCTGGTCCGATAGCATCATGCCTTGCGCTTCTTACCAAGTACATCCCATACCAGAAGAATCAGCGCAAGCACGGTAAGCCCAAGAAGGGACCACTGTGCCACATTGAGCGCAGTCTGCCACCAGGGGGTAAGCAGAACAACTTTCGTATACTGGCTGATTCCATCCATGCCGCGAGAGTGCAGCACGGTATAGAGCACACGCTTGGATGACTCACGCATGGCCTGTACAACAACCGGATTGTTGGAATACGGTGAAAGAAGCGATGCATCCAGTTCACCGTCAGGGATATCATTGCCCGCCACAATTTCATGGACAGGTACCATGTAAGAAGAATCATACATGTCTGTCACGGCGAACCCGTCCATGCCGGCCTCACCGCGCAGCCAGTCCTTGAGCAGGGCACTGTACGCGCCGCACCAGAATGCGCCAAGACGATTATACCCTGTCATGACACATTTTGCATCAGCAAAAATAATGGGAAGTTCAAATGCACGCAAATAATTTTCACGCAGTGCCTGCTCAGGCAGCCACGTTCCGATACCCGCACGGTTGTTCTCCTGATCATTGAGAACAAAGTGCTTGTTATAAACATACACGCCCTTGGACTGGATGCCCCGAGTCTCCGCTGTATCAATCAGGCCGGTGAGCATGCCATCCTCAGAATAGTACTCAAATACGCGTCCCGCATAAGGCGAGCGGTGAATGTTCAATCCGGTTCCATACAGGCCGGCATATCCCGCCCACATGGCATCTTCGCCGATGAGTTCGCCGACTTCCTCGACCAGCTTGTCATTAAAAGTAGCCGCAACGATGCCATTGCAGGGATAGCAGGTGCCTTTGAGCTCCTTGTCCGGATCATTGTTCACGGTTGCATAGCCGTTTCCGCCGATGGAATATTTCTGTGTCACGCCGGAAGGACCATTATGGTCAATGGTGCCCGGTTTTCCGATCTTTGCTACGCCGGCTGTTTCACGCAGACCTGTGAGCGTAATCGCAGCCATATCGCTGAAGCTCAGCTGGTCCATAAAAGTGTCCCACTGTTCATCATCATATGGCACATCCATCATATGCACCAGCTGCATGCCATGTTCCTCGCCCATAGCAGGCATGGTGAGGCCTGCGGCATCCGGAAGGTCATTGTCATCGAGCACAACGTCTTTGGCCATGGCATCTGTCATGGCAAGCTTGACGGCTCCCTGGCTGACAGTGCCCTCCCAGTCACTGCGCGAATAATAAACAATCTGATTGTCTCCCCGTCCCTCATAGCGGTTCATATCAGCTGCGGCAAACAGAGGAGATACCGCGCTGCCTGTTCCCATGGCGGAAGCAAAGGTTTCAGCATCAAACGCTCTGTCTTCTGTGTAAACCAGTTCCTTGCTGCCCTCACCCGTCATGCCTTCCGCATAGCCCTTTGCTGCGAGGATATTGTTTGCCGCTTCGTGGGCGTTATCTGCACAGGTCAGATAATATGTGCCTTCGTCTAGGATATAGACACCCGTTCCGAAGGTATCAAAGCTTGTCAGATAGTAAAGCGGGACCTGGACATCTACCGTTTCGGAAGCACCAGGGGCAAGCAGCGCCGTCTTGCCGTAACCCACCAGCTCAACAGCCGCCTTTTCAATCTGATGCTCCCTGTCATATTCAGTATAAGGTTTCTGGGCATAGATCTGCACAGCTTTTTTGCCGGCCGTGCTTCCCGTGTTTGTGACCTCGACCTTCACTGTATATGTCTCATCTTTTCTCTCGCCGCTCTTTTCCACTGAGGCGAGCTTCAGAGCGAAATCGGTATAGCTCCCGCCATAGCCAAAGGGGAATGCAACGACGCTCTGATAATTGAAATTGCCTGCTTTTGGGGTCTGCATGACGACATCTTCGTAGCGGGTTTCCGTGTACTTGTACCCCACATAGATGCCTTCCTGATAAACCACATACTTCCCATAGGCAGCAAGTGCCGGGAAGCTGTACTTGTCAGCCCCGTCGTAGGTGTATGACCCGAAGTTGTTCATCACAGGGTCAAGCTGGTTATCCATCCACCAGGTATCGGGGAGCGAGCCTGAAGGGTTGACGGCACCGCTGAGCACGTCACCTACGGCGTAAAGGCCTGTCTGTCCCACTGAGCCGACCCAGAGTGCGGCGTCCACGCCATAATCTTCCTCAAACAAAAAGGCTGTTGAAATCGGGTTCGCACTGTTGATAACAACAGTGACAGACCGGATCGCCCCTTCATCCTTGAGCTCTTTGAGCCCTTCAAGAATCGAAAGTTCATCTTCATTGAGGGTCAGATAGTCACCGTCGAGCGCATCTTCTTTTTCCGCCGTGACATCGTCGCCCTCGCCGCCCACACGGCCGACAACGAAGATCGCGTCCTCACCCTGTCCGATGGTATCGTCATGGTTTTTGGAAACTTTCTTCCATCTTACCTCACCGATCTCGTAGGTGTTCCGTTTGGCTTCGTTTTCAATGTAGTAATCCAGCAGCGGCTTATCGACCACATCAAATCCGGCCTGTGTCATGACATCATAATAATTAGGAGCGCCAGCTGCGTCCACCGCGCCTGACCCCGTTCCGCCGTACACCGGGTCCATAACTGTCACGCCAATCAGCGATACCTTCGCACCAGCCTGGAGCGGAAGCACATGGTTATCGTTCTTGAGCAGAACGATGCCCTCTCCTTCCACTTCCCGCACTTTGGCTTCGCCTGCCGCTTTAAGTTCTGCAATTGATGCATACTTGCTTTCAAAATATCTGCTGTAGACTTCTTCCTGTCCCTCAGGGAGTGTGGACACCGTCATCGAGGTCTTGGTTCCCAGCACCTGGTTGATCTGTCCCGCGTTTTCCCCCGCAATCACATTGCCGGTAAAAACCAGGGCAAAAAGAAACGCCGTCACATTCAGGAAGACTTTTTTCAGCGTCCTGTGGCTTTTTTTGTTCTGGCGCGAAGCTTGCATCTTTTGAATCCCCTTTCTTATCATCCGCTCCTCACAGTCAGGTCACATGCTATGTGTGTCCTGAGGACTTAAGGAGGAATGTATACGATGCACGCAGACTTTGCCCGTGAGGGCATCATCTGAGCCTTTGAAGCTGTTTCCGGCGATGCGGCACCGGAATCCGCTGCAAGCCATGCCGTACTGATGCTTCCAGTCACGCCGGCATGCAGCTTCCTGCCAATATTTTACCGGATTATCAATGTTTCGAAAAGAGGTTATTCGCATTTTCTTTCTTCAGCAGCGCCAAAACCAGGCAGAAAAGATTCACGAAGGCCTTTTTGCGCAAAGGAGATGGGAATGCCGCGAATCATGCTGTTTTTGTCGCGAACTTACTTTTCCCCCGAATACGTCCGCAACGCCTTCTGAAAAGGAGATTGTCTGAGAGAAATCTGTGTGCCATAATAAATACATCATGAACCAAGGACGGCACAGGACAAAATGCGGTTTGTCCATGCCTTCTGCGGAATCCCGCGAAATGCTTCTTCCGAGTTCCCCGGGTTTTGCTGATCTCTGATCTTCAGAAAGGAGCTTTCTTTATGTCCCAGGATACTCATGCATCCGTCAAAAAAGGCTTTGGCTTTTATATGCTCATCGCGGCGTCCATCTTTGCCCTGGCGGCCGGGATCTATTTTCAGGTGATCCATGGAACATTCGGCCTTGACAGCACCCACAACGGCGTCTGTTACGATGTGGTAATCGTTATTCTTCTTGCGGGCGGCGGCGTTGTTTCCGCTGTTCTCGCAGCGCTGAAAAAGTACGGTCTGGCGTCCGCTTTTGCTGCCGGCGCCCCTTTCGCTGCGCTTTGTCTGTTTGTCTACAAATGCTACTGGTACGTCGTTGACGTCTTTGTGGGCATCGATGAAAAGCACGGCTTTGATCCCCGTTTTATCACATTTACTGCCTTGGTCTGTCTTTCCATTCTCATTGGTGAAATTGCTGTTTATGCACGTAAGGAACGCAAAATAAAGAAGGTGTGATCCCATGCGCCATGTCATCAGCCTGAATCAGAACTGGACCTTTACCGGGTTTGACGGAAAACCGCTTGAGGTCCAGGTGCCCCATACCTGGAACGCCGTGGACGGGCAGGACGGCGGTAATGATTACAAACGCGGAACCTGTGAATACACCCGACAGCTGACGCTTCCTGACTACGACCCCGAGCAGGAGGAAGTCTGGCTGGTATTCCACGGCGTAAATGCCAGTGCGACCGTCTATATCAATGGTCATGAGCTTGGAAAACATGACGGGGGATATTCCACTTTCCGCTTTCCTCTCAGCGGCACAGCTGAAAAGGAGAACGAGCTGAAAGTTCTTGTGGACAACGGTGTCAATGACAGAGTCTACCCTCAGAAAGCCGATTTCACTTTCTATGGCGGCATTTACCGTGACGTCGAGCTTCTGGTGGTGAACCATGCACACTTTGCCCTCGATTATTTTGGCTCCAGCGGGGTCCGCGTCACTGCAACGCCCCATGAATCTTCAGCCGACGTCCGCGTGCTCAGCCGTGTGACAGACGGCGATGTCCACATCACGCTTCTTGACAGAAAAAACCGTGTTGTCGCCGAAGGTGACGGCACAGACGTCACGCTGCATCTGGATAAGGCCCACCGCTGGCACGGCGTGGAGGATCCCTATCTGTACCTTTGCCGTGCCGAGGTCATCAAGGACGGAAAAACCGCAGACTGCCTGGAAATCCCCTTCGGTGTCCGTTCCTTCCGTGTCGACCACAAGCATGGCTTTGTGCTCAACGATCAGCCCTATGACCTGCACGGCGTGGCACGGCACCAGGACCGCAAAGGTCTGGGCAATGCCATCACCTCTGAGATGCATGATGAGGATATCAGCCTCATTATGGAAATGGGCTGCAACACCGTCCGTCTTGCCCATTATCAGCACGATCAGCATTTCTATGACCTCTGTGATCAGAAGGGTCTGATCGTATGGGCCGAAATACCTTATATTTCGGAGCACATGCCCAACGGCCGGGACAATACGGTGAGCCAGATGAAAGAACTCATCGAGCAGTGCTATAACCATGCATCGATTGTATGCTGGGGCATATCCAACGAGATCACCATCTCCACTAAAGACAAAAAGGACATGCTCGACAACCATCATATGCTCAATGACCTGGTTCACGAGCTGGACCCCAGCCGCTTCACCACGCTGGCCTGTTATGCCATGTGCGGCCCCTTCAACAAAGTGGCGCACATTACAGATGTTGTCTCGTGGAACCTCTATCTGGGATGGTACGTCCCCGGACTGTGGCTCAATGATCTATGGATCGGTTTCTTCCATCTCTGCTTCCCCAAGCGTCTTCTCGGCTACAGCGAATATGGCGCAGAAGGCATGCCGAACCTCCATTCCTCGCATCCCCGGCGCAATGACCACACTGAGGAGTACCAAGCCATTTACCATGAGTTCATGATCGGCTGCTTCAAGCGCCATCCGTGGATGTGGGCAACCCATGTCTGGAACATGTTCGATTTTGCCGCAGACGCAAGGGACCAGGGCGGGGAGCCCGGCATGAACCATAAAGGTCTTGTCACCTTTGACCGCAAGGTGAAAAAAGACAGCTTCTACCTTTACAAGGCTAACTGGAGCAAGGAGCGTTTTGTCCATATCTGTTCCAAGCGCTATGTGGAGCGCAATGAGAAGACCACGATGATCAAGGTTTATGCCACGGATCCTTCCGTCACATTGCGTGTCAACGACAAGACGTTTGAAATCAAGGAATCCGATAACCACATCTTTACCTTCAAAGTTCCTCTGGAAGGGGAGATCAGGGTTGAAGCCGTTTCCGGCACGCTGAAAGATACGGCTGTCTTCCGCTATGTCGACAAGCCCAATCCTGATTATATTCTCCGTAAGGTTGCCCATCCGCAGAAATCCAACTGGGTCTGATCCTATTAATGTTTCCTGACAAAGAAAGGAGAGTTCGCCTTGTCTGTAAGCAAAAATACAGCTTCACCATCTGCCGGTGGCGTCAACCGTGCAAAGACATATCAGCTTATGCTTTTCCCGCTCAACAACGGCGCTACCAACGTCTATTTTGTCCTGATTCTTTCCTATGTTGCCCAGTTCGGTTCCAGCGTTCTGCAGCTTGGTATGTTCGCTTCGATCATGGTTACGGTCATGCGTGTATTCGACGCAATTACCGATCCGATCATCGGCGCACTGATGGACCGCACGAGCACGAAAATCGGCAAATTCCGCCCTTTCATGATGATCGGCAGTGCCATCATGGCCGTGAGCGTTATTGCTCTGTATGTCCTTACCCCTTTGATCCCTGAAACCATGATGTGGCTGCGATACACGGCATTCGTTGTCATCTATGCCATCTGGGTCATCGGGTATACCTTCCAGACTTCCGTCACGCGCGCTGGCCAGACCGTACTGACCAACGACCCCAACCAGCGTCCCCTGTTCACCATCTTCAACACCATCGGTTCTATGCTGGGCATGGGTGTCATGCAGTTCCTCATCCCCATGATCAAAAACAACTATAACATACTCGATGAAGCCGGAAAGGTCATTGTTTCCGGTTACGCCCGTCCCGAGCTCTACCGGATCATCACCCCCATCGGCATCGCTGTGTCTGTGCTGCTGACCATCCTGGCCATTATCGGCATTGCTGAAAAGGACCGTCCTGAATATTACGGCCTTGGCGGCGGCGCTCAGGAAAAAGTACAGGTATCCGAATATCTGGAAATCATCAAGCACAACAAACCCATGCAGCGTCTTATGGTCGCCGGTGCCGGATGCAAGCTGGCCCTGGCCATTGCTACGAACACAACCGTTCTTCTTGCCCTGTACGGCATTATGATGGGCAATTATGACTCCCTGTATCTGCCCATGATGATCCTTGGCTATGTCTTCGCAGTTCCCTTCTTCCTGCTCTCCGTACGCACCAGTCAGAAGGAGGGCCAGAAGGCATCTCTCACCCGGTACGTCGCTGTCGCCCTGATCAGTTACATCGGTGTGCTTGCCCTTCTGATCTTCTCCAATCACGAGAACCCTGCTCTTATGCTTTCCTTCCCCTACAATGGCGGCGGTGCCATCAACGTGTACACCATCCTCTTTATTCTGTTCTTCGGCATCGGTTATGGCGCGTATTATGCCACAGCTGACATGCCGATCCCCATGGTTGCCGACTGTTCAGACTACGAGACGTACCGCTCCGGCAAATATATTCCTGGCATTATGGGTACCCTGTTCTCCCTGGTTGACAAACTGGTTTCCTCACTTGCCCAGACCCTGGTCGCTTTCCTCTTCCTCATTTTTGCCGGTCTGAGCGAACTGCCCACTGACGCCACCCCCTTCTCGGGCGGAATCAAGGTTGCCGTCATTGTCATGTTCTGCGTGATCCCCATGCTCGCATGGCTTGCCACGCTCTGGGCGATGCACGGCTACAGCCTTACCGGTGCCAAGATGAAAGAGATCCAGGAAGTCAATGCCAAACGCAAGGAAGGCATTGCGGAAGGCATGACGCTTGATGAAGTCATGCAGAAATGGCCCTCCAGTGAATCAGCAAGCAAATAAAAGGAGCATACAAGATGAATCTTCCTCTGTCATTTGATTTCCATGATAAAGTTGTTGTTATCACCGGTGCCGGCGGTGTGCTGTGCTCAGATATGGTCCGTGCTTATGCCCAGGCCGGTGCGAAGGTTGCAGCTCTCGATCTGAATGAAGAAGCTGTCAAGGCACTTGCTGCCGATCTTGTCGCCAAAGGACAGTGCTGCGTCGGCTATAAGGCCAATGTGCTTGAGCCCGCCGCTCTTGAAGAAGTGCATCAGAAAATCTTGCAGGATCTCGGCCCGTGTGATATTCTCATCAATGGCGCAGGCGGCAATAATCCGCGTGCCACAACAGACAATGAGTACCAGCATGAAGCCAAAGAGGGCCAGAAAACCTTCTTTGACCTTGATGCAAGCGGCGTGGACTTTGTTTTTAAGCTCAACTTCCAGGGCACTCTGATCCCCACCCAGGTCTTCGCTAAGGATATGGTCAAACGGGGCAAAGGATGCATTCTGAACATTTCTTCCATGAATGCCTACATCCCGCTCACAAAGATCCCGGCCTACTCTGCGGCAAAAGCAGGAATTTCCAATTTTACTCAGTGGCTCGCTACTCACTTTGCCGGGACAGGGATCCGTGCAAACGCCATCGCCCCAGGTTTCCTTGTTTCCAACCAGAACCGTGCCCTTCTCTTTGGACCGGACGGAAAGCCCAGTGCCCGCTCCGAAAAAATTCTCGCTGGTACGCCTATGGGACGTTTTGTTGAGTCCGAAGAACTTCTCGGCGGTGTTTTCTTCCTTACCGATGATAAAGCAGCTTCCGCCATTACTGGTGTTGTGCTCCCCATTGACGGCGGTTTCTCTGCATACTCCGGCGTCTGATGTTCGTTTCCCCGTCCGGTGGAAAACCGGAATATAATATGAAAGGATGTCATAACATGAAAAAGCTTCTCGTACTTCTCCTCTCCCTTGCTCTTCTGCTTCCTGTGATCGCAGGCGCTGAATCCATTCTGGAAGCCGATCCTGAGGAACTTCTTGCTTTTAACCGCGAAAGCCCTGTCACTGACTGGGAAGGTGACTGGGTTCTTGCAGCCGCATTCATCGGTGAAGAATTTGCCGAGGACGCCGGTCTTGAAACCAAAGGGCTGATTGCCGTTCCTGAAAAGGCTGTCAGCATGAACGTCACTGCCATTCTCGACGGAAGCGCTACTGGTTCTGATGCAGGCGTTATGGTTGATCAGGCCGCTTATCTGCATGCTCATGTCTATGATATGGAAGCCAAGGTTACCTTTGCTGCGGATATCGCTGATGAAGAAGCCACTCTGCGCCTCCCCTGGGACGGATGGGTATATACCGTGCGCGGTGAAAATGACGGCGATTTCAACAAAGGCGTCGGCAAGCTCAGCAAGGTCGCAGCTGATGACAAGAGCCTGTACTTCACCAAGGTCACCGGCGTTGCCTCCGAAGACATCGATGATGAAAACATGAAGTATGTCGGTATGACAAGTTCCGGTATGCTTGTTGTCTGCTACAGCGATGACAACCTGGTCAAAAAAGACGGTGAAATCGCCTTCGGCTATATCTTCACCAAGGCTGAATAAGCCTGTCTTTCAAAAAAGCCCTCCGGGGCTTTTTTTCTTTCCTGATTGACAAAGTCCGCTGCTTATCTATAATACTCCTTGCATCCACCGCTGGGGGTGCGGCGTAAGCCGCTGAGAGGGCATTTGCCCGACCCTTGGAACCTGTGTAGATTATCCTACCGTAGGGAAGCGGAAAGCAGCCTTCGGCTGCGCAATCTGCTTTCCCGCGAAAATCGCGGGTTTTTCTTTTTTAAGGATGCAAAAGCTTAAAAGGAGGCTGTCTATGTTCCCATTTCTGTCCACCGCGTTTGCTGAAGCTTCTGAAGAAGCCGCTCCGCAACCCACCTGGTCCCAGGAGCTGGTTGAAAAATTCACCGAGACTCCTGTCTCCGTATGGATCGCCATCGTTGTCCTCGTTGCTTTTGGAGGCATCCTGCTGGCTATCACCAAAAACAGTAAAAACTGGACACCCAGAATGATTGCTTTCGGTGCAATTTCCATTTCTCTTTCCTTTGTGCTGTCCTGCGTACGTCTTTTCAGAATGCCGCAGGGCGGGTCCGTAACACCCGGCAGCATGCTCCCTATTATGCTGTTCTCAGCCGCCTATGGTGTCGGACCGGGACTGCTGGTCGGGCTTGTCTACGGCATACTTCAGTATCTGCAGGGAGGATGGTTCCTGAACTTCTGGCAGTTCTCCCTGGATTATCTGATCGCCTTTGCCGCTCTCGGACTTACAGGACTTGCCAAAAACAAGCGTTCTCCGTGGTCACTTTATGCTTTCATGGCTCTTGCCGCTTTATGCCGCGCTCTGTCTGCCACTCTGGCCGGCATTGCGTTTTGGGACACTGCTCCATGGGCAAGTCTCGTTTACAACGGTACGTATCTGATCCCTGATACCATCATCTGCATGGTCCTGGCTCTCGTGGTTGCCCCCAGACTGCTGCGTGAAATGAAGCGCGTCTCCTGACAGCAGGCTTCTTGCTGTTCATTCCATCAGGACAGGAAAGAATCGTCTTTCCTGCCTTTTTTCATGGTCATCAGTCCGCCGCGCAGCATGCTGCTTATGTGCACTCCGTCTCTGCAACAGCCCCTGTCCGCTCATGCCGCTGTGCAGTACGGATGCATTCACAGCATTCAATTGGTCCACTGTTATAGAAATCCGTGCCCCTTCGTGCTATCATGCATATGTTCCATATGACTTGTTCGGGAAGGATGGAAGCCTATGATCGATCTGTGTTTTCTTGGAACGGGTGGCTCAATTCCTATGCCAAGCCGTGCCCTTGCCAGCCTCTATGTCCGGGTCGCAGGCAAATCCGTTCTGATTGACTGCGGAGAAGGGACACAGATGGGAATCATGCGCTTAGGCTGGGGCTTCCGCTGTATTGACGCCCTTCTCCTTACCCATTATCATGCCGATCATGTCTCGGGCGTCCCCGGTTTTCTTCTTGCCATGGGTAAAGCAGGGAGAACGGAACCTTTTGACATCTATGGACCATCCGGCCTGAAATATGTGATAGACGGACTTCGTGTCATCGCCCCACAGCTCCCTTACCCCATTGTTCTCCATGAATCCGAAAAAAAATATGACGCTTTCCACGTCATAGGAATGGATGTTTCTTCATTTCCTCTCAACCATGGCATACCCTGCACTGGGTACCATTTTGCTCTAAAACGTCTTCCCGCTTTTGATCCGGACCGTGCCAAAGCGCTCCAGGTCCCTGTATCTCTGTGGAAAGTCCTTCAGCATGGAGAAAGCGTTGAGGTCAACGGGAAGACAATTCAGCCTCAGGACGTCCAGAAGGGCCCCCGCCCCGGCATTTCTTTTCTCTATGCCACTGACACAAGACCTGCCCCGGATATTCCTCGTTTTGGCCAGGGTACAGATCTCATGATTCTTGAAGGCATGTACGGCGAAGAAGACAAGCTGCCCCTGGCCCATAAGAACCACCACATGCTTTTCCGTGAATCTGCGCAGCTTGCCAGGCAGGCAGGTACGAAACAGCTGATCCTAACCCATTTCTCCACTTCCATGGATGACCCTGAGGTCTTTATGGAAAATGCAAGCACTGTTTTTCCTCAAACACAGTGCGCAAAGGATGGAATGTGCCTGACGCTTCAGTTTCCGCAAGCAGAGTAGCCCATGATCTCTCTTGTTTTATCCATATAAAACCAGCCAAGGGGAAGCGTTCAGCTTCCCCTTGGCTTTCTTTTTCCACTGCATCCTTACCGTTCCGATTCTCATCCGAATGTGCCTGCCATGAAACGAAAAATACAAAACCGTTCTGCCTGGTGTGCCCTTCCATTTTGATTTCCTCTTGTCTTCGCTGCATGGCAACTGACTGGGCAGTATCTGTAACCTGCTTCTCAAGGGCAGAAATGAACTGGTCCATCAGGAACAGCTTAATGATCAGCAGGAAGATCACAGCCAGGAACATAAGGTTAGCCGCACTCATAAAGCCAACGGGGATGCTGCAAAGTCGAAACCTTATGAAGTCTTACTTTTCAAGCGCAACAAGGATCAGCTACTTTTCCTGTGATAAGCAGACAGAAACGGAGGTAAAAAAACGAAGGCCCAAAATAAAGCAATGTCACTAAGATAAGCACATAGTTTATGAACCACAACACGAGCATCAGACAT
>CAMNGW010000057.1 GCA_946538615.1 uncultured Clostridia bacterium | reverse complement strand
GCCCTATTATACCTCACAGTTCCACAGAAAAAGGCAATAAGTCAAGGATATCTGTCTGCACGTCCACGCCCGGATAAACTTCGAGGAGCTTCAGTCCCCGCGGCGTAAGGATAAATACGCATCTTTCTGTAATATACAGAACTTTCTGGCCATTGGCTACAGCATTCTTTGCTGAGAAGCTGACTGAACGTACATCAGGAACAAATTTGGGAATGGTCCCGTTTTCCTGAATCTGGACGCCTTCATCTTCAAGGGACACTTTCAGTCCCTTTGTATTGAAAGTCAGACAGAAGACAACTGTCGGCGTCTTTGCCGTGATATTGGCAAATCCGCCTATCCCTGCGTAAGCCCCTGGTCCCCGGTGGGCGTTCACATTGCCGTAGCGGTCCACCTCCAGTGCCCCCATAAAGCATATGTCGAGCCCGCCACTGTTGTATAAATCAAACTGGTTAGCCATATCATAAACAGATGCCGCGCCGATCATGGCTCCAAAAACCTTGCCAGAGGCAGGAAAACCCCCGATACTGCCTGATTCGACGGTCAGGGTGATGTGATCCAGCATGCCATTCTGTTTTGCAAAATGCGAAATTGTCTCCGGAATACCTATCCCAATATTGACGATATCTTCTTTATGCAGCTCTCTGGCAGCCCTTTCAGCTATGATCTGACTGGCTGTTGTCTGCTGCCGGTGCCCGCTTGTCACAGCTTCGAGCCTCTCTGTCCATTCATGCCATTGCTCGTAGCGGATCTCAAAGCTTCCGGTAAGCGCCTGAAGGGCTTCCTCCTTAACTTCCGGTTCCTTGACCACTATAGCATCAACGAGGCAGCCCGGGATGATAGCATTTCTTGGTCGTGTAGGCTGGTCCACCATTTTGTCGACCTGAACAATCACAATGCCCTTATTGCTTTTGGCTGCCTGGCAGATGGAAAGAGCGTCCCCTGACATGTACATATCATCAAAAGAAATATTGCCCTTGCGGTCTGCAGCCGTACCCTTGATCAGCACTACAGTGATTTTAGGCAATTTATAATACAGATATTCTTCACCATCAACTTCGACAAGTTTGACAAACGATGAATCTGTTGAAATCTGGTTAATACCCGGCCCTTCGCGCCGTGGGTCCACAAAAATGTCCAGTCCCACTTTGGACAACGCCCCTGGCAGGCCCCCGGCCTGGGCGCGGATCGCATGGGAAATGCATCCAAGTGGAAGATTATAAGCCTCAAACCGGTTCTCCAGAATGATCTTTTTGGTGCTTGGCATAGCTCCAAAATGTCCGCAAATCAGCCTGTCGACGGCGCCTTCACGGATATAGCCCTCCGCATTCCGGTTTTCATCCCATACGCCAAAACCTGCAGATGAAACAATGGTAAGGTGCTTGGGTGAATGCGTTGCCTGATAGCGCCGGTAAAGGGCTTCATGCAGTTCAACAGGGTTTTCAATTCCCACGAAAGAATTGACGCAGATACAGTCTCCGTCCCGAATGAGGCTGATTGCCTCGTCCGCACTCATGATGCGAAACATGCTTGACCGCCTTTCCTGAATTCCGAATTAGAGGCAGAACTCCGCTGCCGTGAGAAGCTCCATGTAAGAATCTGTTCTGAATGAAATCGTATTATCTTCTTCCAGTCTGCAGCCCGGAAAGTAACTGTACTTGACAGCATGCTTCTGTTCCTTATAAGTCACACGCATTTCAAAAGTTTCCGGCAGCATGATCCCGGCCTGACTCAGGTCCTGTCTGAGGGCTTTTTCACTTTCTTCCCGGATCAGGCGATGGGCTTTTGCCGGTGCAAGGCACCGTGTCATTCCCCCAAAGCCCTGCTTGACTGCAACTGTTTTCAGCGCAGGATGAAGCGATTGGCTGTCATTGATAAGAGCCTGATCACCGGCAAGGAAGACAGTGGGCACGCCCTTCATAGCAGCAGCCCAGGAATACAGCAAAAACTCTGAACACGGCAGACCGTTAAGGGTAACTTTTGTCGTTTTGGTGGACATGGTATGGGACAGCGGATTGCCATACCGTCCCGCGGCTGCGTGATACCCCACAAAAAAGGCAGCATCAAACGACGAATCAATCCCATCCACCATTGACATGGGACTGCCGGACCAGCCACGGATCAGTTCCACATTCTCCGGGAGCTCGCCAGGATCGATATTGATACCAAAGTCATGGGCATCATTGACCAGAATCTCGTCCGCTCCGGCAGCATTTGCACCTGCTATTGCTGCACAGACTTCCCTTGTCATTTCCTGAGCGGCACGTGCATACACATTTTCTTTCAGTTCTGTTTCGTTCCAATAGGTTGTGAATGCAGTTCCTTCAATGTCTGCACTGATAAAAACTTTCATCCGTTATACCTCCTGCGTCTATCATGCATCGCACGCCCTCTGAACATATCCGATTTCTCTTAAAAAGTCCAGCATCCTGCAATGCCCCGGAGAGCAGGAGTGTCTTTCTCATTTTTTAGGCTGCACATGAATAAACAGCTGGATTTTGCCTGTTATCTCCCTGATTTTCCCTTTTCTCCCCTGCAAAGGAGCAAAAAAGCCCTGTGCAATACCTTCTGTTTTCTTTTTGTTTTTTTGCCGCAAAAGAGGACCGCCCAAAGGGACGGTCCCCAACGGGTACTCTCACCCGAGTTCCACTTCTACAACCGCTTTTGTTCCGGCAGGGAGTACTGGAATGATATTCCCCTGAACCTCATTGCCGTTAACAACCATTTTTTTCACGCCGCGGCAGACATGCTGCGGGTTCGTGATCCGGATCTCATATTCTGCACCTCTGAAAATCCTCTTGACCGTATACCCGTCCCAGTCATGAGGAATGCACGGATCGATCTTAAGACCGTCCCAATCCGGTTTGATGCCAAGAATCCACTGTGAAATCACATGGAAGTTCCATGCTGCTGTACCCGTCAGCCAGCTGTTCTTGGCCTGACCAAAGTTGGGGGCATCTTTGCCTGCGATCATCTGGCTGTAAACATACGGCTCCATCTTGTGCAGGTCCGAAATCTCTTCACGGTACGCAGGCGCAATGCGGCTGTACAGCGAGAAGGCGCGGTCACCATGCCCAAGAACCGTCTCAGCGGCAATGATCCATGGGTTATTGTGGCAGAAAATACCCGCATTTTCCTTATATCCCGGAGGATAGCTGGAAACTTCGCCAAGTTCTTTATGGTACCTGGTATACGCCGGCTGAAGCAATACAATGCCGTGTTTTGTCTCCAGATATTTTTTAACGCTTTCCATGGCTTTCTCGGCTTTGCCATCTTCCACGCCGATCCCTGCCATCACGCAGTAGCCCTGGCTCTCAATGTAAATCTTGCCTTCCTCGCATTCATGGCTGCCGACTTTATTGCCCATGGCATCGTAGGCACGGACGAACCATTCGCCGTCCCATCCGTCCCGA
This sequence comes from uncultured Clostridia bacterium, assembly GCA_946538615.1. Lineage (GTDB taxonomy): Bacteria > Bacillota > Clostridia > Christensenellales > Aristaeellaceae > UBA2943. The sequence continues at coordinate 12,479 of CAMNGW010000057.1, read as the reverse complement.
AGGACGTTCTCACGCATGTCATTGATAGCCTTCTGCTGCTTGTTTGCTTCCTCTTCCCTGCCCAGTCTCTTTTCAAGAGCCACAAGCTCGGGACCAATGGCCACAAACATTCCCGCGATAAGGACCGACTCAGCCACACGGTCATCGGGTGCATGGGGATTGGAATAGGTCTGGAAACTTTCGTCAGGCGTATCAGAATAACAATTGAGATTCAGGCAGTCGTTCCAGTCTGCACGGCCAATGAGCGGGAGGCCATGAGGTCCGCAGTTGTTCGTCACGTGTCCAAAAGATACTTCAAGATGTTCAAGGAGTGTCCCGCAGTTTTCAGGATTGCAGTCATATGGCACCATCTCATTGAGAATGCCGTAATCACCTGTCTCCCTGATATAAGCAGCAGTTCCGGCAATCAGCCAAAGCGGGTCGTCGCCGAACCCTCCTCCGATTTCGTTATTGCCTTTCTTGGTCAGCGGCTGGTACTGATGGTAGCAGCCGCCATCCGTGAACTGTGTGGCAGCTATATCCAGGATGCGTTCCCTGGCGCGCTCGGGAATCTGGTGCACAAATCCCAGAAGGTCCTGAGAAGAATCCCTGAACCCCATCCCGCGGCCGATGCCGCTCTCAAACATGGAGGTAGAACGGCTCATATTGAAAGTGATCATGCACTGATAGGGATTCCAGATATTGACCATGCGGGAGAGCTTTTCATCAGGACATTTCAGTTCGTACTGTCCAAAGAGCGTGTCCCAGTGAGCGCGCAGCTTCCGGAAGGCTTCTTCAATTTGCTCATCTGTATGGAGCCGTCCAAGTACTGCCTTGGCAGGTGCCTTGTTGATGACACCCGGGGCAACGAACTTTTCCTCTTCGGGAAGCTCGACGTAGCCCAAGACAAAATTCAGCTTTTGGGTGCTGCCTTTTTCCAGATGGATTTTCACCTGGTGCGCCGCCATGGGCTGCCAACCCGATGCAATCGAATTGCCCATCTTTCCGGTCATGACCGCTTGGGGCGCATCAAAGCCGCGGTAAAGCCCGAGGAACGTTTCCATATCTGTGTCAAAGCCATCCACAGGTACGTTCACACCATAGAAAGCATAGTGGTTGCGGCGCTCACGGTACTCTGTCTTATGATAGATGACCCCATCTTCGACTTCAACTTCTCCTGTTGAAAAATTGCGCTGGAAATTCAGCATGTCATCCTGAGCGTTCCAGAGGCAGAATTCTGCAAAACTGGTCAGAATCAGGTCTTTCGGAGAATCAGAAAGATTAGTCAGGGTGATCTGATGAACCTCGGCATCCTCACCAAGGGGGACAAAAGCGCGCAGTTCACAGGCTACACCATTTTTCTCCCCGTGAATCACGGTATAACCCATGCCGTGCCGGCACGAATAGCTGTCCAGCTCTGTCTTGACAGGCTTCCATCCGGGATTCCAGACCACGTCCCCATCCTTGATATAGAAATATCTGCCGCCATTGTCTACCGGTATATTATTATAACGGTACCTTGTAATACGCCTCAGCCTCGCATCACGGTAGAACGAATAGCCGCCTGCCGTATTGCTGATCAGACCAAAAAAACGTTCAGACCCCAGATAATTGATCCAGGGATAAGGTGTTTGGGGCGTATCAATGACATACTCCCTAGCCGCATCATCAAAATGACCGAACTTCATAGTTATGATCTCCTTTTCCAAGTTACCAGAATATGTGATTAGTATAGCATATTTCACGTGTCTTGCCTACCTCGTTGCGCGCAATCATCTTGCATCAGTACGCGTAACATGGCATAATGGTCACGATTGATGATTCAGGGGGACATACTATGGCTACAGCACTTTGGGTACGCACCATCCGCCACCACCGCATGGACAAACAAATCGTAGAGCCCTGTACCAGACAGGACCCGCAGACTGCCCTTGAGCGCGCCCTGCACAAACTGGATGTGGCGCGCCCAATCTGGCTGGAGAAGAACCAGCGCGAATGGGACGAGTTCGGCCAGACGCGTTTTTTGCCGGATGCATTTCTTGAATCCGTACCTTTTGAGCGTCTCGAGATTGAATACATTGATCCGGAAGCTCCCAAGCGCCATTCCACAGATCCCCGCAATCAGTGAAAGGATGATTTGCTATGTCATTTTCAAAAGTCAATGAATTGCTGGACAGCTATAAGGAAGATTATGTACGTATCCTGAAAAACTGGCTCAGCATTCCTTCCCTGAAAGATGATCCCCAGCCCGGTGCCCCCTTTGGCAGGAAAATCCGTGAAATGCTTGACCTTGCCATGTCCGACGCTGCAGCAATGGGATTTGAAACCCGTATTTTTGACGGCTATGCCGGTGATGTCACCTTACCAGGAGGAGAAAAAGAAGCGGAGCCCATTGCGGTACTTGCCCACCTTGACGTCGTTCCCGCCGGCGATGGCTGGAAAACTGACCCTTTCACACCGGTCATGATTGGCGACCGCCTTTACGCACGCGGAACAGGCGATGACAAAGGGCCAGCTCTCGCATCGCTTTTCGCCATGAAAGCCATCCGCGAAGCCGGGATTCCCCTCAAACGCCCGGTCCGTCTGATTCTGGGATGTGACGAAGAAAGCGGATGGGAGGACATGGCCTATTATGTGCAGCATGCTGATATGCCTGAAACAGGTTTTTCACCCGATGCTTCTTTCCCACTGATCAACACAGAAAAAGGGATGCTCTCCGTATATGCTCATGCCAGAGTCCCGGACAGCGGTCTCAAAGTGCTCAGACTCTGGACAGGAGAACGTACTAATGTGATTCCCGGAGAATCTGTAGCCTATGTTGCCGGCGGTCAGGAGATTGTCCAGAAAACTGAAGATTATGCCAGAAAAACCGGACTTCCTTATACAGCCGAGCTTGTCCCTGAAGGTGTAAAATTGACAGCAACAGGCATCCCGGGACACTCCGCGTATCCCGAAGGCTGCCGGAACGCCATTGGCATGATGCTCCTTCTTCTTAAAGAGCTCGGTGCACAGGGGCCCTTCCGCACGCTGGCCGAAGTATATGGTATGGAACATGACGGAAAGTCCCTTGGCATTGCCTGTCATGATTCTATTTCCGGCCCTCTCACATGCAATATGGGCATTCTCCATCTCGACGGGCAGAACCTCCATTGTACTTTTGATAACCGCTGCCCTGTAGATGCTGACCTTGACGCCCTTTCAAAAGCACTCTGCGCTCATATACCTGAATTCACAATCGATTCCCTGACCACCAAAGCGCCACATCATGTGCCGGCTGATTCTGAACTCGTCACCAGTCTGCTCGCTGCCTATACAGAAGAGAGCGGTCTTAAAGGGGAACCTGAATCCACAGGCGGCGGAACATACGCCAAGGTACTCAAGCAAGGTGTCGCTTTTGGTGCCGGCTTCCCGGATGATGAGGATCTTGCACATCAGGCCAATGAATACATTTATCCTGACAAGATGATCCTTGCTGCGAAAATTTACGCCAACGCGCTGATCCGTCTTTGTGCGCAGTAAAACTGATACCCGGTCATCCATAAACAGAAAAGAAGAAGGCGATGAGTAGAAATACTGATCGCCCTTTTTTGCGTTCACAGAGTTTGAGCATTGCAGCGTCATGAAGGAACTATGGTCATCCATGAACAAACAGAAAAGAGCGGCCCAATGAGCCGGTGCCAGACAGGGATAAAAATGTTGTGTATCGTGTCTCGTATGCTTGAACAGTGCTTCACACAGAATTTCAGGATCAGAAAAAGGATGGCTGACTATCTTCCTGGGCAACCTCATTTCGCATTGCTTGCAGCTGAAAGCTCAGATGGTCTCCCCGCAAATTGTCGTTGTGCAATTATGAAAACAGCACACCTGACATGCATGTCGTCAGGTGTGCTGTTTAATGACAATACCAGCTGAACACCATTGAGGATTTACCCTTCTTTTTTATTCAGCTGTATCGCCCGGCCATGCACTTGCGAAATAGACAATATCCGTGACAGGCCTTGCATGGTCGTCTGCGATTTTATTAACCAGCCTTCCCATAAATGCCAGCTGTGAAGAAAAGCCGCCGTCAAGCATGTATGCACATACAACATGTTCAGTCAAGTCCTGCACAAGGCTCACCATGTCCTGAAGAGATACTCCCAGTTCCCGGCAGGTAATCACCATATACTCCAGATGCCCTGTCTGTACAATGCATGTCCGGGCACCCTTGCCCGGAGCATCTGCATGGGCCGGGTCCGCGAACTCATTGAGGACAACCTCATCATTGACAATAAGAGCAGGCCCGAAAGTGAATACATTGACAACCTTTTTCCCGTTCCATTGCGTTTTGTCGATGTTCTCCTGGTCCTCATCGTAATAGATAATGTGAAAATCCCCATCCTCATCAATAAGAAGAAGGTCGCATTTCCTTTCTATCCTGTCGCGGTAAACTGTTCCCTGACGGAGAATATAGCCATCCCTGTGCGATCCAAAGAAATCCCCATTAACAGCAAGAACAGCGTTGACCTGCCTTCCGATCACATCAACCCTGGCTACTGAACGGTTGTCAAAGCCTCTGCAGGAAGCTGTCCTCAGCTGTGAAGCATCCGCAATCTTGACCTTTGCATAATGAATCATGCAGTTATACCGGGTTTCCTGATTAAACAGTCTGAACCGTTCAACGTGAATGGTCGGGTCATCATACGTCATAGGGTCCTGAGCAAAAGTATCCTGAAAAGGCATTCCGCCCGTTTCATCCAGTGGAAGTTTGTATGGGCTTTCCGGACCCGGGACTTCTTCCTGGTTCACAGCACTGACGGCTTCCTGCCTGGCATGAACCTGTTTTTCTTCAGTCTCATGCCCGATGGGAGTATGTGTATGCTCCGGAGGCTGCGATGTCTGGACCTGTGGCGATCCAGACTTCTGAATGGTAACCACAACATTTCCTGAACCACAAGCAGTCATTGGCATCAGGCTGAGGGTAATGAGTATCGCGCATAGCGCTAAGCAGATTCTCTTCATCCCGGTGTCTCCCTTTCCTCAGTATAACTGATTTCTCCTATCATAGACGGAACGGGCCAATCAGGCAAGTCTTTTTTCCTGCCTAAGCCATCCATTGTTTTTGTCTTGTCCGAGAGGTTCATTTTTTTGCAGCAGCTTAATTACTATGATATAATGCCTCCGAGTAATTATAAGGAAAAGGTGGACTGTTTTATGCGGTTCTTTATAAGTTTGCTGATGGCGCTCATCCTGATTGCCGGTTCTTCCCTGGCCAAGGCAGACCCGGTAAGCTACGGGACAGTCACTGCTGATTCTTCAGCATCATATATTGATATGGGTGATATGGTAGTTGAAGACTGGGATTCATTTTATGATTTTCTTGCGCAGTTTCCCCATCTGAAAAAAGTCGATATGTTTGCCACATATGTCAAGAAGCCAAAGATTGAAGAGCTTGCTGCACGTTTCCCGGATCTGGAATTCGGATGGAGCATGGTTATTGTGGAACATATTATCCGCACAGACCAGACAGCTTTTTCTACTCTTCACGGCGATCCTTCCAACCCTCAGCACACAGGCGAGGATTTCAGCATCCTGAAATACTGCAAAAATCTTATGGCGCTGGACGTTGGCCACAACATCATTAAAGACTGCTCTTTTCTGTATGGCCTTCCAAAACTGAGGCTGCTGATTATCGCGTGTAATAATATCACGGATATTACACCTATCGGAAGCCTCAAAGACCTTGAATACCTGGAATTGTTCTGGAATGAAGTGGAAGACCTTACACCACTCACCAACCTTACCCATCTCATGGATCTCAACATTGTCAACAACTACATCAAGGACCTGACACCGTTATATGAGATGAAGCAGCTGAAACGGCTCTGGATCAAGAACTACAATAAACATGGCATGCTCAGGCCGTGGGAACCGGTCGAGGCCCTGCGTAATGCGCTCCCGGATACATATATTGATAACGAATCCACCTCCACCGCTGGCGGGTGGAGGAATCATCCCCACTACGACACGCTGTACCGCATGTTCCGGACCACAGTCTACGAGCCTTTTGAAGATTCGTGGCCCATGGACGGCACAGAAACAGAAGCCGGCCCTGTTCAGGACGAAGCAGACTCTGCAGAGAAACCGCAGATTGTTGTTGTGCCAGCTAAACACTGACCTTCCGCTTTTCCTGAACAGACTGAAAAAATCACGGGCACAGCCAGGAATCAGCTGATCCGTAAAACCTGTATGCCACTTCTCAAATAACAGGATCCCCTGACATGTACAGAAACCATTACCGGGACGTGTTCTGCATGTGAACCAGTCAGAGCGCGCCCCGGTTTTTCATTGCCTGCACTTCAGGCAACCAGGATGTTTTTTTCCGAACTTTTCTGTTTTTCCCAGTTCCGTTCGGAGGCAGCATCATTTGTCTGTATATCCTCAGAAAAGAGGCTGAATATGTCAGGAAATACATTGACGTTTGAGAGAATTATGCTATACTTCCCCTGTTTTCCGAACGAATTTGCTGTTTTTCGGAAAAAGGTTTGTGAATATTCGAGAAAGGCGTTGTACGTATGCCATTTCTGAAAAAGCACTTCTGGATCTTACTGGTTCTGCCGGGCGTCTTTTTTATCACTGTTTTTATGCTCATCCCGCTTTTCTCAGTCTTTCTGTCCACGTTTTCTTCAGAAAGTCATTTTTCATTGGAACATTATGCACAGCTGCTTGAATCTGTATACTTTCAGCAGGTTTTCGGGCGAAGCGTCCGCTTGAGCCTTCTCAGTACACTCCTGTGTGCTTTGCTCGGTTTTCCCAGTGCCTATTATATTTCCCGTTATTCCCATCACAAAGGTCTGATGATGGCGCTTGCCGTCTTCCCTATGTTCACAAGCCCAGTCATCCGTTCTTTCAGCTGGATGGTGATTCTCGGGCGCAAAGGGATCGTTAACCAGTTTCTCGTAACTTCAGGCCTCTTTGCAAGACCGCAGTCCCTGCTTTATAACGAATTTTCGATGACTGTCGGCTTTGTTCAGCTCTTTCTTCCTCAGATGATTCTTTCCCTGCTGGGTATTATGGACTCGATTCCTCAGGATTTGACAGAAGCAGCCGGCAGCCTTGGGGCCACAAAGCTTGGCGCATTTCTCCGCATTGTTTTCCCCTTGAGCGTTTCCGGTCTGGTCACAGGGTCCGTGCTGGTTTTCACAGGGTGCATGACGGCCTATACTACCCCTCAGCTCCTTGGCGCTACGGATACTCAGGTCCTTTCCACTATGGTTTATCAGTATGCCATGAGCCTCAGGGACTGGACTCAAGCGAGCGCTGTAGCCATGGTCATGATTATCGTAACCATGCTTGTCTCCAGTCTCTTTAACCATATGAGCAAAAGGATTAATCCTCTGGCCACCTGATGTTCCGATCAGAGAGCCTTTCAGAAAGATGGTGACAATATATGGCCCTGCTTGAGTTGCGTCATATTACTGCCGGTTATGATAAAAATGTGATTCTGCGCGATCTTAACCTGCAGGTGGACCGCGGAGATTTTGTGAGCCTGCTGGGATCCTCCGGCTGCGGCAAGACGACCACCTTACGTCTCATAGCCGGCTTTTCCCAGCCTTACGAAGGCAGCATTTATTTTGAAGGGAAAGACATCACAAACGTTCCTCTCCACAAGCGGAATTTCGGCTTTGTCTTTCAGAGCTATGCCCTGTTTCCCCACATGACGGTGTTTGACAACGTGGCCTTTGGTCTGAAAATGCGTAAAATTCCAAAACCCGAAACAGAAAAACGGGTCATGGAAATGCTGGAGCTTGTCGATCTCAAAGGCTTTGAAAAAAGGTTCCCCCGTGAAATGTCCGGGGGACAGAGACAGAGGGTTGCCCTTGCCCGGGCCATGGTGATCCGGCCGGACCTGATGCTGTTTGACGAACCGCTCTCCAATCTTGATGCCAAACTGCGTGTCAAGATGCGCGTAGAAATCCGCCGCATCCAGCAGGAGCTTGGATTTACAGCGATTTATGTTACCCACGACCAGGAAGAGTGTTTTGCCATTTCCGACAAAGTCGCCATTATGAATCAGGGTATTATTGAACAGATGGATTCCCCTGCCAACATTTTTAATGGACCGAAGACGGAATTTATTGCCCACTTTGTCGGCTTTGAGAACTTCTTTGACCTTACCCTCTCAGGCAGTCAGTACCTGGCAAGCAACCATCTGCCCATTCAGGTCGCTGCACCTGCCACCGCTTCCTCTGTGCGCGCATGCATCCGGCCCGAAGACATCAGTATTGACACTGCGCCTTCAGGGAGCAATCCGCTTCCGGGGCAGGTCCTGGTCACGACCTTTCTCGGCCGACACGTCCAGTATAACGTGCGCACGGCCATCGGTGAATTCGTGGTCAAGGCCGACCAATCCAAGGTTTATTCCATCGGATCTGAGGTTTTTCTCGATCTGAGCGCGAATAAAATTATCCTCATTCCCCGTTCTTCTCATTGAACCGGTACCCTATATCGACTGGAGGTAAACACCATGAAAAAAATCTCATCTCTTCTGCTTGCCATCATGCTCCTGGTCTCACTGACCGCCTTTTCCAGTGCCGAGGATAAGCCGTATGCAAACCAGACACTGACCATTTCCACCTTTGCCTTCAATGCTGAACTCCTTCAGAAGAACATCTACGACCCCTTCATGGCCATGACAGGATGCACCATTGTCGCCGATGGCGCTTCCAATGCTGTCCGTGTATCCAAGATTGCTGAAGCTGCCGAAGGTGATTATGATGTTGTGATCATCGGCGATATGTTTGTCAAGCAGCTCATGGCTGAAGGCAAGATTGATACACTGAACACAGAGAACCTGACCAATCTTTCCAGCATTTATGACAACGCAAAAGCACCCATGGGCGAGGGCTATGGCCCGGCTTACACTTTCAACCGTCTTGGCATTGTTTACGATCCTGCCACCTGCCCGGTTGAAATCAAGAGCTTTGCTGATCTCTGGAACCCTGAGCTTGCTGACTACATCGCCATTCCCGCCATCACAAACACTTCCGGTCCCCTCTTCTATTTTGGCGTTGCCGCTGCCTTTGGCCTTGAACCCGGCAAAGATGATGAAGCTATTTTTGCAAAGCTTGCGGAACTCAAGCCCAATGTCAAGTCCACTTACACATCCGCTAACAATACCATCACCATGCTCAACCAGGGCGAGGTTGCTGCCGCTGTGCTGCTGGACTATTCTTACACCACCGCCAAGTCTGCCAATCCCGATTATGTATGGGTCAATCCGTCTGAAGGCCTTTATGGCGGCTATAACATGCTCAACATTGTCAAAGGTTCCAAGAATAAGGAACTGGCTGAGCTCTTCATTGACTTCTATCTCAGCTATGATGTCCAGTATGCAGAGGCCATGGACGGTGTTGACAGCCCTGTCCGCACAGACATCGAACTGGATGAGGCCCACGCCCAGAATTTCACATATGGTGACATGGTCAATCAGCTCATCCTGCCCGACTGGGACTTTGTTGCTGAAAAAATGCCCGACTGGACAGCCCGTTGGAACGAAACTTTTGGCGTGCAATAAGCGCTCAGCACATCTGGCATGAAATCATTCAAGGAGAGGCCGATTATGAAGAAACATCATCTTGCCCTGGGCATCATCACATTTTTGGTGTACGTCTTCCTTATCGGTCCTCTTCTGATCATCATGGCATCATCCTTTGGTGAGCAGAACGCTCTGGTATTCCCCGGGCAGGGTTTTACTCTGAAATGGTACGCACAGGTATTTCAGATGTCCTCCTTTATCCGTTCTGCTCTGCTTTCCCTTGAGATTGCCTTCGCAGCCACCTTGATTGCCCTCCTGCTCGGCGTTCCCGCTGCCTATGCCCTCAACCGCTACCGCGTGCCAGGCAAAGGGGCAATCAAAACCATCTTTCTCTCACCTGTTCTGATTCCGTGTATCGTGCTTGGCTTTATTATGCTCCGCTACGTGATCTCCATGTGGAATCTTCAGGTCATTCCAAGCCTGCTCATTGGTCACACGCTGCTTTCTATCCCCTACGTCATGCGTGTGATCACCTCCTCGCTGGCCAATTTCGACTTTGCCATGGAAGAGGCTGCCGGCAGTCTTGGTGCATCCCGCGGCTATGCTTTTTTCCACATAGTACTGCCCAATATTAAAAGCGGGATCGCCTCCGCATGCGTAATGGCAATCATCAATTCCTTCAACAACGTCTCCCTTTCCACATTTCTCACTGCGCCGGGTGTCACCATGCTGCCGATTGAAATTATGGGATATGTCGAGTATCATTTTGATCCCACCATTGCGGCGCTGGCTACCGTAATGATGCTTGTCACCCTGGGGGTCATGCTGCTCATTGAGAAAACGCTTGGATTGCAAAGTGTTGTATGAACCAAACCCCGGGCTGGAACGACCAGCCCGGGGTTTTCCGATTCATATCATACATAAAGCAATGATTTTATGGTACGCTCATCAAGGGTCGACCCGGCCACATGTGCCACAGCGGAAGCGACGCGATTCGCCCGTTCCAGAATGCTCTGTACGGGAAGACCTTCACTCAGGCCAAACAGTACTGCCGCTGCGTGTGCGTCGCCTGCCCCTATGGTATCTGTTACTTCTGTACGGAAACCTTTCTCTGAATGAAGCTCGCCATCATAAGCCAGGGCGCCCTTTTCTCCCAGGGTAATGAACACGGTCCGTCCTGTATTCTGATATAAAACCCGTGCAGCCTCCTGCGGTGTTTCCTTGCCAGCCATTTCCATGGCTTCATGCTGGTTCAGATGAAGAATGGGATGAAGCTGCATCAGACGTTTTGTCCGGTTCCCAGGAATCTGTGTCCCTCTTGGTCCGGGGGCATATACGATCTGCCCGCACGGTGCGCTTTCAAGCCAGTTCACAAGTTCTTCACCTGTGTTTTCCTCGACCTCAAGGCCGCAGATATAGGTATAATCCGCTGCAATGTCTTTCACCCACGAAGAGGAAAAACTGTATTCAACGCCATGAACAGAAAGGAATGTCCTCTCTCCGTTTTGCTCCACCAGACAATAACAGCACCCGTTCTCTCTGCCGCTGAGCACAACCGGACTGCTCCATGCTTCCTTCCTCAGGTTCTCAAGTACAAACGGTCCGTATATCCCCTGCGTTCCTACAGGACTCACAAAATGGATATCTGAACCTGCTTTCCCTAATATGTTGGCTACATTGTAAGCACAGCCTCCCATCCGGAAGGATTGACCCGATGGATGCATATCTTCCTGTGAAACCGGAAGGTGATCCAATCGGATAATCACATCGACACAAGTGGAGCCATATACAAAGATGCGCTTGCCCACACAACCAGCCCCTTTCTCTTTTCGTCAAAGTATAAAGAGGGTTTTCCTGCATGTCAAACCAAGGAGGGTTTTATGAACACAGAACTTGTTTCATATGTCAAAGGAATGAACCAGCAGCTAATCAATGACAGAAGGACAATCCATGCTTATCCCGAGACGGGCTGGCTGGAAATGAGGACCTCCGCCATCATAGCTGCCCGTCTGACGGAACTGGGTTTTGAAGTACTCACTGGAAGCCAGGTTGTCGTTCCTTCCGAGCGTCTGGGAATGCCGGATGAAAGCGTCCTTTCTCAGCACGCCCAGGATGTGCTCAAGCAGGAAGGGACACCCCAGCATTTCCTGACAGAGGAAATGAAAGCTGGTATCACCGGAGTAATCGGCATACTGCGCTGTGGCCCAGGTCCGGTCGTTGCGCTCCGATTTGATATCGATGCACTTCCCATGACTGAGCGGAGTGACGGCAGCCATAAGCCGTATGAAGAAGGTTTTGCAAGCAGAAACCCCGGCATGATGCACGCCTGCGGGCATGACGGTCACGTTGCCATAGGACTTGGAACAGCAGATGTCCTGATGCACATGCGCAATCAGCTCCATGGCACGGTCAAGCTGATTTTTCAGCCAGCCGAGGAAGGCGCACGCGGAGCACACGCGCTGACGGCCGCTGGTCATCTGGACGATGTTGATTTTTTTATTGGATCACATATTGCACCGGATAACACACTTGATGACGGGGACGTGACCTGCGGTACCTGGGGATCCCTTGCCACAACAAAAATGGACGTCACCTTCCACGGATTGGCAGCTCATGCGGGCGGGTACCCTGAGAATGGGAAAAATGCCCTGCTCGCGGCCTGTTCAGCCACACTTGCCCTCCATGCCATTTCCCGGCACTCTGCCGGGCAAAGCCGTGTCAATGTCGGTTCGCTCCTGTGCACGGGAGGGCGCAATGTTGTTCCTGAAAAAGCTTCCCTTCAACTGGAAGTAAGGGGGGAAACCACGCAGATCAATCAGTACATGACTGAGAGGGCCATTGCTATCTGCCAGGGGGCAGGAAGCATGCAGGACTGTCAGGTTGAGATCAGAAAAGTCGGCCAGGCAGAGGGCCAGCACTCAGACCTTCCCCTTATATCCAGAATTGCGGACGTCGTGAGCCGTGATCTCCCCTTCCTGAAACT
>CAMNGW010000056.1 GCA_946538615.1 uncultured Clostridia bacterium | reverse complement strand
CCAAAGTGCGTTGAGCTTGTCAAGGAACAGCTGGCTGGTAGTCGGCAGGACCTCCTCTTCGTTATAGCATGGAATAACCATATACAAAATGGGTTTAGACATACATACCTCCGTCGAGAATGATATGCTATTTCCAGAGTGGTGACGGGTACAGACCTTCATTTGTCATTCTGGCAATAGCGGCCATAACATCCGGTTTATCTTCGCGATAGGTCACGCCATACCATTTGTCAAGGCTTGGAAGTACACGAACGGTAGCTTCATGGTTTTCCAGCATGTGCGAAACAACTGTGGGAAGGAAGAACTCCGCTTTCAAAGGATTTGTCTGAAAAGCGGAATCGAGGAACATAGGGAACTCTGCATTGAGACGGTCAAGCAGGGAGGGTGTGAATCCCCACATATTCATACTCACAAGAGTATCCTCAGGCAGCTTTACATAATGGATTTCGTCCTCGGCGGAGAGAATACCGTCACAGCAGGTAATGATATGTGTGGTCTCTGTGACTTTTTTAAGGTAACCGTCCTGATCAACTTCGCAAAGTCCGCGAGCCACATGCCCGTTTTCTGTCACAGTGTTCCGCAAAAGGTAGCCTACCATCATGTAACGCTTGATTTCGTCATCCTTAGCATTTTTCAAAGTGGAATATGCTGTCTGGAAGGCACTGGGACCATAGTAATCATCTGCATTGATTACACAAAAAGGAGCATCAATCAGATCGCGGCAGCATAATACAGCGTGCGCCGTGCCCCATGGCTTAGTGCGCCCCTCTGGCACCCGGTAGCCCTCCGGCAGATGATCGAGCTGCTGGAAAGCGTAGGCGACATCCATATGACGTGCAACAGGGTCGCCAACCATAGAACGGAAATCTCCCTCAATTTCATGCTTGATGAGAAAAATGACTTTCTTGAATCCAGCACGCATAGCATCATAGATAGAATAATGCAGAATGACCTCGCCGTGAGGGCCAATGGGGTCCATCTGTTTCAGTCCGCCATACCGGCTGCCCATACCAGCTGCCATAATGATAAGAATAGGCTCGTTTTGCATAAATCGGATCCTTCTTTCTGATTTCTTAAGCTTGAGGAGTACTGCTGTGAACAGTATCGGACATAGCTTGTTCATATTTTTCCATATCTTTGAGAAGTGTCATTTGATTAATGGCACGGACAAGGTTGTGATCCTCTGAAGCGACATGGAAGTAGACATCACCCGCCAGATAGTCTGTCAGGAAGCGCATTCCGCACTCATAGGTCATCATCCAAGCGCCAACGGGCAAGGAATCAATTTCAGCAGGACTCAGCATATTACCTGATTCCTGAAGATAGCCTTGAGCAAAGGCTTTAAACATTGGCAGTGAAAAATGGATGCGGCTGGTATCGCGTTCATCTTCGAGTGCAGTCGATGCGCCGAAGCGGATCGCATCGCCAAAATCGTATGCGAAAAGACCCGGCATAACCGTATCAAGATCAATCACACAAACTGCATGGAGAGTCTGCGAATCCAGAAGGACATTATTGAGCTTGGTATCATTGTGGGTAACACGGACAGGAAGCGTTCCGTTTTCAAGCTGTCCTGTCAGAAGAGATGAACGCTCAGCGCGATCGAGATAATCCTTGATGACATTCTGACATGTTCCGGCGCGGTTGACAGCATCTTTTTGGCATGCATCCCGGAACAGACGAAGGCGGTCAGGTGTGTCATGAAAATGAGGAATGGTTTCAAATAGGGTATCAGCAGGATAGTCAGCAAGATCGCAGGCAAAACGCCCGAAGGCTCTGCCGGATTCACAGAATATTGACTCATTTTCCGGGAGATCATAAGATACAGTGTCCGGAATAAATTTGGTCATGCGCCATACAGCGCCATCTTCCCATGTGAGATAAGGCGCTCCATTATGTAAAGGAATAATAGACAAAGCTTCTCTGTCCGGGTCTCCTTGACGGGACAGGATCTTACCGCGCAAAGCAGAGGTTACCTTCATCATATTATCCATGACATGATCAGGATGATGAAAAGCAGCGGGAGAAATCCGCTGCAGGATAAACCGGTGACCGCTAGCGGATGAGATAAGAAACGTATCATTGATGTGTCCGTTTCCATAAGTCTGTATGCTATATTCTAAATCCGGTACAGAAAAGAGAGGAAGAATCTTTTGAGCAACACGCTGAAGTTCCATGTGACCTATCACCTTTTTCCTGGATTTTTCTAATGCATGGGCCGAGAAGATGATAGACGAAATCCCTTGAAATTGCAAGTAAAATAAGGGAATGAGAGGCTTGACAGTTGTTAAAGTCCTGTTTATAATCGAAATATAATGAACTGTTGAAGTGGAGGCGTTCATGGCGTGAGATGTGTGTTCTGTGATGCTCTTGACAGTAAGGTTATTGATTCCCGCTCAGCCGATGGAGGTTTCAGCATCCGCAGACGCCGTGAATGTATAACATGCGGAAAGCGGTTTACGACATATGAAAAAGTTGAGCATTCCCTGATTTATGTGGTAAAGCGGGATGGAAGACGCGAACCTTTTAATAAAGAGAAGATCAAGAACGGATTGCGCCATGCCTGTGAGAAACTCCCGGTATCATCCCAGCAAATTGATGAGATTGCTTATTCTGTGGAAAAGCAGGCTTTTAAGCGGGGAGAAGAGATATCAACTCAAATGATTGGCGATATTGTCATGGAAGAGCTGCGTGGGCTCAATGAGGTTGCCTATGTTCGCTTTGCCTGTGTATACAGGAAGTTTACCGATCTGGCTACTTTGATGAATGAGCTGGAGACGCTGACTGCCGAAGGACAAAAGAAAAAGGAATAAGTAAAAGCATCCCGACCCGGGATGCTTTTTGTTTATAGAGATGAAACAGTTTAATTACGGAAAGCATAGACCGTGGAAGTATCATAAGCTTTGTCCGGCCTGAGAACAGTTGTTCCGGGGAATTGAGGATTGTTTGGATCATCAGGGCAATGCTGTGTTTCAAGACAAAAACCACTGAAATGACCATAATGTGCCCCATTTTTTCCACCGCTGAGATCTGTCGTGCAAGCTGTATACAGCTGTACAGCGGGCTGATCAGAGAAAACGTACATTTTGCGGCCGCTTGCAGGATCACAGGCTGTAGCGACAAGACCAAAAGCTTCACCTTTACGGAGTACATAGTTGTGATCGTACCCACCTGCTGGAATCATCTGCGGGCAGGACTGCATCTGGCTGAGGCCTTCTCCAAGTTTCATATTGCCATTCATATCCAGAGGTGTTCCTACAACCGGCATATAGGTTCCAAGGGGGATCAGCTCATCATCAACGGGTGTAATAGCATCTGCTTCAATCCGGATCATATGATCACAGATGTTCCCGGAATCATGGCCCGCAAGATTGAAGTAAGTATGATTTGTCATATTGCACAGGGTTGGCTGATCCGTTGTGGCCTGGTAGCGGATGGTGAGATTATTATCATTGTCCCAACTGTATGTTACATGAACATCAAGATTTCCAGGATAGTTTTCTTCACCATCGGGACTGAAGCAATGGAAAATAAGGCTGTCAGCATACGCTGTACTGGATTCGGTGACATCCCACAGCTTACTGCTCAGACCTTCCGGTCCCCCGTGCAGGTGATTTTTTCCATTATTGCAATTGAGCTGGTATGTCACGCCGTCAAGTGTGAACCTGCCGCTTTTGATGCGATTGCCGTACCGGCCGATTGTGTCACCCATACTTCCGTGTTTCTGCAGATACTTATCCAGTGAATCAAAGCCAAGGGCTACATCTCCAAACTGGCCATTTTTATCAGGAACACAAATCGAGGTGACAATGGCACCATAATTTGTCATTGAAACAGAAGCACCGGATGCGTTTTTCATCGTATAGAGAAAGACGTCCCGGCCGTCGGGCATATTGCCGAAGTGTACTTTTTGAATAGACATGGGATACTGCTTCCTTTCTATATAAAAAATATCAGAAAAAAGGATGTCAGCAGACATCCTTCTTTACATCTCACGCCGTCCTGACATAGCCTTGGATAATGTTACCTCATCAGCATATTCAATATCCAGACCGACAGGAAGCCCATGAGCGATCCGAGTAACACGGATGCCAAGGGGTTTCAATTGTCTTGCAATATAGTTAGCAGTGGCTTCGCCTTCAATATCCGGACTTGTAGCAAGTATGATTTCCTCTGCAGGTTCAGCAGCAAGGCGGTCTAAAAGCTGCTGAATATGAATATCTCCGGGGCCGATGCCGTCCAATGGGGATAAGGTGCCATGCAACACGTGATAAAGCCCGTGATAATCATGCATACGTTCCATGGCAATCACATCACGTGGGTCACGGACGACGCAGATTTGCCCATTGTGACGTTCTGATTTCTGACAGATTTCACATGTATCGTCCACACTGTAATTGCCGCAGATCTGACAGTAGCGGATGGCTTTACGCCCCTGCCAGAGAGCTGTTGCAAGGTTCCGGACATCTTCGAGGGGCATACCGGCGATATGATATGCGAGGCGCTGAGCCGTTTTCTGCCCAATGCCAGGGAGATGGGCCAGCTCAGCTACCATGCGGGAAATCGGTTCAATCTGATCCATGCGAATCCCTTCTGTTTCAGCCGAAAAGTCCGCCTAAGCCGCCAAGTCCACCCATGCCCGGCAGGGAGGAGAAAGAAGCTTCACGGGCATCATTCGTCTTGCGGATGGCTTCATTTACTGCAGCAATGATAAGATCCTGCAGCATATCGACATCTTCGGGATCAACGACCTGCGGATTGATCTCAAGGGTCTTGATTTCATGATTGCCGAGCATAGTGACTTTTACCATGCCGCCGCCGGATGTCGCTTCGAATTCTGTATTCTCAATCTGTTCGGACATATCAGTCATCTGCTGTTGAAGCTTTTGAGCCTGCTTCATCATCTGCTGAAGATTGGCGCCGCCGCCACCTGGGAAACCATTAAAACCACCATGTTTGGCCATCGATTAAACCTCCTGATTTTTGTTGTTTGTGTGAGTAAGATCGCCTACAATTTCAAGATTGCCTGTGACCGAGTTGAAATGAAGTTCAGGACCTGCTTCCTGAATAGAAATATTCCGGGTGAGGATACGTCCAGTGATGCTTGTCAGTCGTGCATTCACTTCATTCATTGGGGCGAATAAGTGAGTGTCACCTGAGACACTGTTTCCTGAGAACTGTTCAAAAGGTGCTGTAAGGTTGATTTCGCTGTTGCCTGAGACGGTTGAAAGATGTATACGTGTCGCAGCGATCTCAGATAAAAGGATGTTCCCGGTAACAGTTGTAAGCTTGATCTCCTCTGCCTGAGTCTTCTTCAGAAAAACAATCCCGGATATAACATGAATATCGGAGGTGATGCACTGAACGTTTTCTACTCTGACGGGACCAGACGTCGTGCTGATGATAAGATCAGTTCCGGAAAAATCCCGTACCGAGACAGAACCGGATTGGCTTTTTAGGTCCATACCGCCTTTCCAGTCTCTTGGCAAGCGGAGCATAATCTGCATCCAGGCGGTTGAGATGAGATTAGGAACCCGGTCACGCATCGGCATGGCAAGCCTCAGTGTACCGTCAGCCCATTCAAGATGAAGAAGATTGACAGATTCATCATCACCTGAGATAAGAAGCTGGATGTCTTCTGTATCACAGACCTGTACATCAATACTGGAGCGGACCATATCCATGGAAACAGTATGTGTTTCCTGAGAAGAAAACGTTTCATTACGGTTCATACCGATCCCTCCTGTGTAAATATTAGCATGTTTCAGGTATGTGTGCAAGCGTATTATCCCAGTGCGCCAGGGACAGGATCAGGAATGAGCTCAGCGCCAGTGACGATATCATCAAAGAGTGCATCGACCTGCATATAACCCTTACCATCAAGCCCCTGTACAGTAAGTTCGGGAGAGGGCACTACAGTTGCCGGACTTTTCGCCTGGTGGATAATCAGTTGCCATATGCCCGGGGTCATGCGCACAGCGGCCTTGATCTCGTGTCCATTTGTATTTTTTTTCTGGAAAGGAAAAGCTTTGACTCCCTTGCCATTCCGGCCTTGTTTGTCAAAGGAGATATCGGGCACACACTTGAGAAAGCCACGGTCGGAGATAAGAATGACAGAGGCAGCTGGTGTGAGCTGTGTGCCAAGAATGACTTCATCATCAGGAGAAAGCTGAATCCCGTGCACACCCTTGCTTGAACGCCCCTGGACAGGGACAAGATCACGTTCAAAACGGATTGAGAGACCAAGACGGGTAACGAGGAGAAAGTCACTTGCATCATCGACTGAAAATGCGGAGATAACCTGGTCTGCTGCATCCAGTGATATGGCTGTGATTTTTTTGGAACGCACATCAAATTCTGCAAAATTGATCCGTTTGATTTTGCCCTGCTTCGTGATAAAAGCAAGATCAGGCTGCGTGGCAAAGAACCCGGGCGCGACACAGAGCATGAAAACGGGAAGTTCGTTTTCTTCAAGGCCAGGCAGAATCCCGGCGAGCTGCTGGCCCCTGTCATGCGGTTTGCACTCAGCCAGAGCGTTTACCTTCAGGGGATAACAATTGCCTGATGTGGTAAAGATGAGAATTGTCTCATCTGTTTTTGTCTGTATGATGAAATGAGCGGATTCACGAAGGTCATCCTGAGGCAGGGGAAGCGGCTGCTTTTTGAACAGAGAAGGCTGCATGCGTTTGAGCTGATTGCCGTATGTCAGTGCAAGAACTACTGGTTCAGCAGGCTCCTGTTCATCAGCCGGATCAAGTTTAATGTCATCTGCGATCTCAATACTGGTCCGCCTTGGATCAGCAAAGTCTTTTCCGATGGCTTCGAGTTCGTCACGGATGACGCGCATCAGTTTTTTCTCGCTTTCAAGTATCCCGCGCAGTTTGCTGATCAGTTTCTGAAGGTCGGCATATTCTTTGCGCAATGCCAGAATTTCAAGATTTGTGAGCCGCTGAAGCCGCATATCCAGAATAGCCTGTGCCTGGACCTCATCAAGTGAGAAGGAAGACATTAATGCTTCGCGTGCCTCTTTGGGGGTCTTCGATGCCCGGATCAGCCGGATGACTTCGTCAAGATTATCAACGGCGATCATAAGACCTTCGAGAATGTGTGCCCGCGCTTCAGCCTGGTTCAAATCATAGCGCGTGCGTTTTTCCACTACGTCTTTCTGATGCTTTAAGAAATAGGCGATCATGGTTTTCAGGCCCATCTGGACAGGCTTGCCTTCGGCAATAGCCACCATATTGACTCCGAATGTCACCTGTAAATCAGAGTATTTGTAAAGATAAGCCAGAATTTTCTGCGGATCAGCATCTTTCTTGACTTCAATGACGGCTCTCAGGCCTTCACGGTCTGATTCATCACGTATATCATAGATACCGCCGAGCTGAGCCTTTTTTTCTTCAGAAAGTTGATGGATTTTGGTGAGCATCTGGGCTTTGTTTACCTGATAAGGCACCTCAGTAATAACAAGAAGCTTTCTTCCATTAGTGCTGTCTTCTATGTGGACTTTTGCCCTTACTGAAAGCTTGCTCCGCCCGGTCTCATAGCCATTGCGGATCTCCTCATTTTTGACAAGCACACCGCCGGTGGGAAAATCAGGACCCGGGATAATCTGCATGAGCTCATCAAGGGAAATATCCGGGTTATCGATCACAGCGATACACGCGGAAATGGCTTCACCCAGGTTATGGGGAGGTATATTTGTGGCCAAACCCACAGCGATGCCTGTCGCACCGTTGACAAGCAGATTGGGAAAACGTGCAGGCAGGATATCCGGCTCTTTCAGGGAATCGTCAAAATTCAAAGAGAAAGAGACCGTATCTTTTTCGATATCTCTGAGCATGAGCATGGCCAGGTCTGTCATGCGGGCCTCGGTATAACGCATGGCGGCGGCACTGTCCCCGTCAATGGAACCGAAGTTGCCATGACCATCTACCATAGGTCCGCGCATGGTAAAGTCCTGGGCCATGCGTACAAGCGCATCATAGACCGAAGAGTCCCCATGGGGATGATATTTACCAAGGCAGTCGCCAACAATACGCGCACATTTCCTGTGGGGCTTGTCAGGGGTATTGCCAAGTTCCATCATGGTGTAAAGAATACGGCGCTGCACAGGCTTGAGGCCGTCTTCTACACGCGGCAGGGCACGTTCCAGAATGACGTGCTCAGCATAGGGGATCATGGAATTGTGCATGACTTCTTCCATAGTCATGGGAAGGATCCTGCTGGGATCATCTTTAGCTATAGGTTTTTCTTCAGGCTTTTTTTTGGGCATGCCTTAAGCACCTCCAGGCTGCTGGTTGGGCGGAAGTTCAAAATCATCGTGACGGTTGAAATCGGCGTGTTCCTGAATGTAATTTCTGCGGGGCTCGACTTTGTCGCCCATCAGGATAGTCACAAGGCGGTCCGCCTGAGCGGCATCATCAATCGTCACTTTGGTAAGCTTGCGCTGAGACGGATCCATGGTTGTTTCCCATAGCTGTTCAGGATTCATTTCGCCCAGTCCTTTATAGCGCTGAAGAATATAGCCTTTACCGGCTTTCTTGGTGTAAAGCCCGAGTTCCTTATCATCATAGGCGTACCAGATGTTGTTGCCTTTCTGGATGCGGTACAGGGGAGGCATGCCGATATAGACATGGCCCGCCGTGATCAGTTCTTTCATATATCTGAAAAAGAATGTCAAAAGGATAGCACGGATATGTGCACCGTCCTGGTCAGCATCAGAGAGGATAATGACTTTATGATATTTTAAATTGGAAAGACTGAAGCTTTCATCTATAGACGTGCCCAGGGCTGTGATCAGTGAACGGAACTCTTCATTACTCAGGACCTGGTCGAGGCGTTTCTTTTCAGCATTGAGGGGCTTTCCGCGCAAGGGGAGGATTGCCTGAAAGCGGCTGTCCCGGCCCTGCTTTGCACTGCCGCCAGCGGAATCACCTTCAACAATAAACAGCTCATTATCTATAGGGTTGCGGCCCCTGGCAGATGCTAGCTTACCAACAAGAGGCGTTGCGTCAAGGGAATTGGTTTTACGGGCATTGTCCCTTGTCTTCCTGGCGGCTTCGCGCACAGCAGCAGCTTTGATGGCTTTTGCCACCATGCGGCCGGCGAGGTCAGCGTTTTTCAGGTTATCAAGCCAGTCGATGAGCTTTTCAGAAATAAGGTTCTCAACAATGGGACGGACCTCACTGTTGCCGAGCCGTCCTTTTGTCTGTCCTTCAAATTGCGGATTTTTGACCATAACCGTGAGGACGCAAGTGAGCCCTTCACGGAAATCTTCGCCGCCGAGATTTGCGTCTTTTTCTTTGAGCGCACCGGTACGGCGGGCATAATCGTTAAGTACCTTTGTAAAGGCCGCTTTAAACCCGGTCTCATGTGTACCGCCTTCAGGCGTGGGAATATTGTTCACATAGGAAAAGAGGGATTCTGTATAGCCGTCATTATATTGAATGGCCGCTCTGCAGATGATATCTTCCTTTGTTCCTTCCAGGTAGATCACATCATCGGAAAGCGCTGTCTTATCTGCGTTCAGATAGCGGACATAGTCCATGATGCCGCCTTCATAATGGAAGATACGTTCTCTTTTTTGCGGGTCCTGTTCACGTTCGTCTTTGAGCACGATTTTGAGACCGCGGTTGAGATAGGCAATCTCCTGCAGCCTGCGTGCCACCGTTTCAGTCTGAAAAGTGACATCTTCAAAGACAGTGGGGTCAGGCAAAAAACGTACGAGTGTGCCCCTCTTTCTTGTGTTCCCGAGGGTTTCAAGCGGTCCTTCAGGTTCCCCTGCATGAATTTTGCCGTCTGGACCGACAGAAGAGGAAAAACGCATCCTGTAGTGGGTCCAGTTCAGGAAGACGTCTACTGTGAGCCAGGTGCTCAGTGCATTGACAACAGAGGCGCCCACACCGTGCAGACCGCCGGAATAGGCATAGTTTTCATTGTTGAATTTACCGCCCGCATGGAGTTTGGTATAGATCACTTCTACACCAGGAATGCCGAGTGTGGGATGAATATCGACAGGTACACCGCGCCCATTGTCAAACACAGAGGCAGAACCGTCGGTGTGCAGCGTGACATTCACTTCATCGGCGTACCCATTGCTGGCCTCGTCGATGGCATTGTCTACAATTTCCCAGAGCAGATGATGCAGGCCGCGGGAAGAAGTGGATCCGATATACATGCCGGGACGCATTCGTACGGCTTCAAGTCCTTCCAGGACCTGAATATGACCGGCATCGTAAGATGATGGCATAAAGTATCACTCCAGCTAGTTCTCTTGGGGATCAGCCTGCCTGTCAGAATTTGCATGATATTGTACAAGATCTGAAAGCAGAGAAAGAAGATTGGTGAGAACAGTTTTTTCATCCTTATCTCCCATAGGGAGAACCAGATCAGCATAACGATGATATAAAGGAAGTCGTTGGGTATAAAGGTCGGACAGTGATTGCTGGTCTTCCATGACAACACCTCGGGCATTGAAGTTGCCCAGACGTGCTTCCAGTACAGGAAGTGGGACATCCAGAAAAATGATCAGATTCTGGCTGCGGAGCTTGAGCATGGCTTGGTCATGATAAACGGCACTTCCTCCTGTTGCAATAACAGTCCCATGCACAAGAAGATCCGAAAGAACCGAAGATTCCAGGTTAAGGAAATCACCGATACCATACGTTCCTATGAACTGGGCAAGTGAGAGACCAGTTTTGCATTCCAGGAGACGATCCGTATCAAGAAATGGAAGCTGCAGGGCCTCTGCAAGCTGTCTGCCAAGCGTTGACTTCCCGCTGCCAGGCATGCCTATGAAAACAATATTATCATAATTTTTTATCATATGATATAAAGAAGGGAGGAGCAAGAAGCTCCTCCGACTGATCAGCTTAATAGCTGGTCTCATGTATTTCAATGCCAGTATAGCGCTTTAAACCAGTACCAGCAGGAATGAGCTTACCGATAATAACATTTTCCTTCAGGCCCATAAGAGGGTCAATCTTGCCGCGAATAGCGGCTTCGGTGAGCACACGGGTGGTTTCCTGGAATGAGGCAGCGGCGAGGAAACTGTCAGTTGCAAGACTTGCTTTGGTGATACCAAGAAGAACACGTTTGGCATTAGCGGGACGCTTGCCTTCTTCAACGGCTTTGCGGTTGGCAGCTTCAAACTGGAAAATATCAACCATGGAGCCGGGAAGGAGACTTGTCTCACCTGCATCCTCAATACGTACCTTTCGAAGCATCTGATGAATAATCACTTCGATATGCTTGTCGCCTACAGCAACACCCTGAGAACGATAGACGGAAAGGACTTCCTTGAGCAGATAATCCTGAACAGCTTTGACACCGAGGATCCGCATCAAATCGTGAGGATTAATGGCGCCTTCCACAAGCATATCGCCAGCTTCAACATGATCGCCTGCTTTGACGCCGACTTTGCTGCCGTAGGTAATCTGATAGGAACGGGTGTCCTGAGGGTTCGCATCATTTGTGACCTGGATCAGCTTTTTGTTCTTGGTTTCTGCGAAGGAAACCGTACCGCTGATTTCAGTCAGGACAGCTTCATGCTTTGGCTTGCGGGCCTCAAAGAGTTCCTCAACACGGGGAAGACCCTGAGTAATATCTTCCTGTCCAGCAACGCCGCCGGAGTGGAAGTTACGCATGGTAAGCTGTGTACCAGGTTCGCCGATAGCCTGTGCTGCAATAATTCCGACAGCTTCACCGATATCAACCTTGCCGCCGTGTGCCATGTTCATTCCGTAGCAGCGGGCGCAGACACCTGTCTCGCAGCGGCATGTCAGGACAGAACGGACAAGTGCCTGTTTGACACCGCGGCTAGAGACGAGCTTAGCCAGTTTAGGATCGATCGCTTCATTCAGATGAACAAGGATTTCACCTGTTTCAGGGTCTTTGATATCTTCAGCTGCGGTACGGCCACGCAGACGTTCCTCGAGTGATTCAACAGGCTGCACGCCTGCCATAAGCTCGGAGACATAGATGCCACGAACTTTTTCACCGCGGTTTTCGAAACAGTCTTCTTCGCGGACGATAACTTCCTGTGAAACGTCGACCAGACGACGTGTCAGGTAACCAGAGTCTGCAGTACGTAAAGCAGTATCTGACAGAGCTTTGCGGCTGCCATGGGAAGACAGGAAGAATTCGAGCACGTTGAGGCCTTCACGGAAATTAGCGCGGATAGGAAGTTCAACGGTTTTGCCTGAAGGCGAAGCCATGAGGCCGCGCATACCGGCGAGCTGAGAAACCTGAGCCGCACTACCACGGGCACCTGAGTCAGTCATCATCCGGATAGGATTGAACTGTTCAAGGTTGGGAAGAATCTGGTCTCTGAGTATATGAGTACATTCTGTCCACAGATCAATGACTTTGTTGTAACGCTCGTCATCAGAGACGAGACCGTTGCGGTAAAGGTCATTGACCGCTTCGACTTTCTGGTCATATTCGGCAAGCATCTGCGCTTTTACAGGCGGCACCTTGATATCGCCCACGGAAACCGTCACTGAAGAGCGGGTCGAATACTTGTAGCCCAGTGCCTTAATGCGGTCAAGGACGATTGCGCACTTGTGTTCACCCTGGGAATTGAAGCACATGTCAACGATGTTGGCGAGCTGCTTTTTACCAACCTGAGAATCGATTTCAAGAGCAAACATATCGTCAAGACAGTTGCGCGGCTTGAAGCCCATATTCTGAGGCAGAGCATTGTTGAAAATGAGCTTGCCCAAGGTGCAATCGATGATCTTGGAGCCTTTTTCGATCAGGGGACGGCCATTCTCATCTTTGATCGGGTTCCCATCTTCATCTTTAGGCTGGAAAGTGCGCTCGATCCGTACCTTAATAGGAGTCTGAAGCGAAATTTCGTGGTTGAAATAGGCCATTTCAGCTTCATCCTGGTCACGGAAGATGCGGCCCTTACGTGTATCGTTCTCGTCGGTCATGGTCAGATAGTAGCAACCGATAACCATGTCCTGGGAGGGCTGAATGACAGGCTTGCCATCCTGAGGCTTGAGAATGTTGTTGTGGCCTAACATCAGGAAGCGGGCCTCAGCCTGAGCTTCGAGAGAAAGGGGAACGTGGACAGCCATCTGGTCGCCATCGAAGTCAGCGTTGAAGGCTGTACATGCAAGGGGATGGAGTTTAATGGCTTTGCCTTCGACAAGAACAGGTTCAAAAGCCTGGATGCCGAGACGGTGGAGCGTAGGAGCACGGTTGAGCAGGACAGGATGATCCCGGATGACTTCTTCAAGAATATCCCAGATTTCCGGACTTGCTTTTTCCACCTTACGCTTGGCTGCCTTAACATTGGTCGCGATTTTTTCAGCAACGAGGCGTTCCATGACAAAAGGCTTGAACAGTTCGAGGGCCATATCCTTGGGAAGACCGCACTGGTGCAGCTTCAGCTCAGGACCAACCACGATAACGGAACGACCGGAGTAGTCAACGCGTTTGCCCAGCAGGTTCTGACGGAAACGTCCCTGCTTGCCCCTGAGAAGGTCACTGAGGGACTTCAGCGCCCTGTTGCCGGGACCTGTCACGGGCCTGCCGCGGCGGCCGTTGTCGATCAGAGCATCCACTGATTCCTGGAGCATACGTTTTTCATTGCGTACAATGATATCAGGGGCGCCAAGATCGAGTAAGCGCTTGAGACGATTGTTACGGTTGATCACACGGCGGTAGAGGTCATTGAGATCGGATGTGGCAAAGCGTCCGCCTTCCAGCTGGACCATAGGACGCAGGTCCGGAGGAATAACAGGAACAACAGTCAGAATCATCCATTCAGGCTTGTTTCCTGAGGTACGGAAGCTTTCAACAACTTCCAGACGCTTGACCGCACGTGTACGCTTTTGACTTTCGGTCTCACGGATCTGGCCATGGCGATTCTTATCAAGCTGGGCAATGGTTTCTTTGAGCTGCTCACTGAGCTTATCAAGATCCAGGGAGCGGAGCATTTCAAGAACAGCTTCAGCGCCCATCTTGGCTACAAAAGAATTGCGGCCGCAGCGTGCTTCTACTTCATGATATTTGGCATCATCAATCAGATCGTAGAGCTTAAGACCTGTTACAGGACCCATTGCCGGATCCTGGTTGCCCGGATCAAGAACGATGAAATTCACAAAGTAGAGGACTTTTTCAAGCGTACGGGGACTGATATCAAGCAGCATGCCCATGCGGCTAGGTATACCTTTGAAATACCAGATATGAGAGACAGGTGTGGCGAGCTCAATGTGTCCCATGCGTTCACGACGGACCTTGGCACGTGTAACCTGCACACCGCATTTATCACAGATTTTGTCTTTATCTTTATACTTGACGCGCTTGTATTTGCCGCAAGAGCATTCCCAGTCTTTGGTCGGTCCGAAAATGCGCTCGCAATAAAGGCCGTCACGTTCAGGACGTAAGGTACGGTAGTTTATGGTTTCCGGTTTGGTCACTTCGCCGTGAGACCATGCACGGATCTGTTCAGGCGAAGCCATGCCAATCTGAATCGAATCAAGGTTGGTCAGTTCAAACAAAAGGGTTCACGCTCCCTTCGCATACATAGGGATCCATCAGAGATCCGAATCAGAATCCTCAAAGTTAAGATCATCAAGACTCATCATGCTGTCTTCGATATCTTCATCATCGTCGAGAGTAAAGTCGTCGGGCGTATATTCTTTTTCGACAACGTCTTCATATTCATCAGCGGAAGCAGCGGGGACCACAGGCTCCGGCTCAGAGGGAGCGGGACGCATATCTTCGCGGATGACGGGCTCAGAGGAAACGGTGTCTTCAGGGTCAAGTTCGGGAATTTCAATGACGTTCTTGTCTGCATCAAGCACTTTGATATCCAGACAGAGCGATTGCAGTTCTTTTACAAGGACCTTGAAGGACTCGGGCACACCAGGAGCAGGAATATTCTGTCCTTTAACAATTGCTTCATATGTTTTTACACGGCCCACCGTGTCGTCAGACTTGAAGGTGAGAATTTCCTGCAGTGTATTTGCAGCGCCATAGGCTTCCAGAGCCCAGACTTCCATCTCACCAAATCGCTGACCGCCAAACTGTGCTTTGCCGCCCAGAGGCTGCTGTGTGACAAGAGAATAGGGGCCGGTAGAACGTGCATGCATCTTATCATCAACAAGATGGTGCAGTTTAAGGAAGTACATGATGCCAACGGTAACGCGGTGTTCAAAAGGATCACCTGTGCGGCCGTCATATACGGTGAATTTACCGTCTTCATCCATGCCGGCCTTACGCAGGCATTCCATGATCTCATCATAGTTTGCGCCATCAAAGACAGGTGTGGCAATGTGCCAGCCGAGTGCCTTTGCGGCCATTCCAAGATGGACTTCCAGAACCTGTCCGATGTTCATACGTGAAGGAACGCCCATGGGGTTCAGTACGATCTGCAAGGGAGTTCCATCAGGGAGGAAGGGCATGTCTTCCTCACGGAGAATGCGTGACACAACACCCTTATTACCGTGACGGCCTGCCATCTTATCGCCGACCTGGATCTTACGTTTCTGGGCGATATAGACACGAACCATTTTGTTGACTCCGGGAGCAAGCTCATCCTTATTTTCACGGGTGAAAATCTTGACATCTACGACAATACCGCCCTCACCATGGGGAACACGAAGGGAAGTATCGCGTACCTCACGGGACTTTTCACCAAAGATAGCCCTTAACAGCCTGTCCTCAGCAGTGAGGTCTGTTTCACCCTTGGGCGAAACCTTGCCGACAAGGATATCACCAGGATGGACTTCAGCGCCGATACGGATAATGCCCTCTTCGTCAAGGTCGCGGACAGCGTCTTCACCGACATTGGGGATATCACGGGTGATTTCCTCAGGACCCTGCTTGGTTTCACGTGCTTCAGATTCCTGGGATTCAATATGAATCGAAGTATAAATATCTTCTTTGACGAGCTTTTCATTGAGAAGGACCGCGTCCTCATAGTTGTAGCCTTCCCAGGTCATGAAGCCGATCAGGGCGTTCCGGCCAAGGCCAATTTCTCCCTTTTCAGTGGAAGGGCCATCAGCAAGAAGGTCACCCTTTTCAATCTTCTGGCCTGCGCTGACAACGGGACGCTGATTGATGCATGTACCCTGGTTGGAGCGTGCGAATTTGGAGAGACGATAGATATGGCGTTCGCCGATATCATTGCGGAGGACGATATCATCGCCATCGA